>NZ_JBKGHJ010000398.1:0-8028 GCF_046520365.1 Corallococcus sp. 4LFB | reverse complement strand
CCCGCCGCCCCGCCCGCGCCGCCCCAGGGCGCCCTCCAGGTCCAGGGCCGCGTCGTCGACCTCCAGGGGCACCCCGTCGCCGGCATGGAGGTCTCCGCCTCCGTGGGCCTGCCCGGGGAGACCCTGTCGGAGCTGCCGTGCGACGCCACGGACTCACCCGGCGTCTCCCTGCTCTCGGAAGACTGCGCCTCCGTCTCCGCCTCCCGCTGGGTCCGGGAGCTGGTGGAGGCCCACCGGGGCAGCGCCTTCGTCCTGTCGCGCACCACCTCCGCGCCGGACGGCACCTTCACCCTGGAGGGCCTGCCCGGGGGAAAGGTCACCCTCTGGGCCCTGGGCCCACAGGGCGCCGGCCTCCGGGAGGACGTCGTCACCGGCACCCAGGACGTGACGCTGGAGCTCGAGCCCAGCCATCCCGTCACGGGCCGCGTGGTGGACGAGGACGGCGCCCCGCTCGCCAACGTCCAGGTGACCGTGCTGCACACGGGAACGGCCCGCTACTTCGAGACGAAGACCGGCGCGGACGGCCGCTTCTCCGTGGGCCCCCTGCCTGACGCGGGCACCTACGGCCTCCTCGCCGTCCACCCGGGAAGGCTCCCCGTGTGGGAGCAGGAGCTGGCCGCGGGCCCCATGGTGGCGGACGTGGTGATGTTCGCCCCCCGGCGCATCGTGGGCACGGTGGTGGACGGCGAGCAGCCCGTCGCGGGCGCCACCGTCACGGAAGTCGGCGGCGACCACGTCGCCACCACCGACGCCCAGGGGCGCTTCACCTTCGACGGCCTGTCCCCCGACGACTACACCCTGGAGGCGGAGCAGGGCGGCCTCCAGGCGCAAGAGACGGTGAAGGTCACGGAGGACCAGCGCGAGGCCCAGGTGACACTGCGCCTGGGCACCGCCTTCTTCGTGGAGGCCACCGTGCGCGACACCGCCGGCACCCCCGTGGCCAACGCGGAGGTGAACGCCGGCCTCCCGGGCGAGCTCGCCACGCGCTACGGCTCGCCCATCTTCCAGCCGCTCGGCACCACCGACGCGGACGGCCGCGTGCGCCTGGGCCCGCTCCAGGCCGGCTCCTACTCCTTCCAGGTGGTGGCGGACCGGCTGCAGGACCTCACCGCGGTCCGCACCGTGGCCGCCGGGGGCCCTCCGCTGGAGTTCGTCCTCGCCCCGGCCCTCCTCGTGGAGGGCCACGTCACCGACACCGCCGGCAAGCCGCTGGCGGACGTCTCCCTGTCGCTGCGTCCGCCGAAACAGAAGCGCCCGGAGGGCGCGCCTCCGCCCGTGATGGCGCGCATGCGCATCATGATGCACCCGCCCCGCGAGGCGCCCCTCACCTTCGACGCCACCTCCGACGCGGAGGGCCACTTCGCCATCAAGCTGGACCAGCCCGTCTCCGGCACCCTCACCGTCGAAGCGGAGGGCTACCTGCCGCGCAAGCTCCAGGTCCGCGCTCCCACGTCCGGCCTGAAGCTGGCCCTGGACGGGGGCGCCACGGTGCGCGGCACCGTGACCAGCTCGCGCGGCACGCCCGTCAACGAGGTGGACATCTCCCTGGTGAAGCAGGAGGTGGACGAAGCCCCCTCCGAGGGCTCGAGCGAAGAGGAGCAGGAGGCCGAGCGCAGGACCTTCGCGGGCTCCACCGGGGAGGACGGCCACTTCGACATCCAGGGCCTGCCGCCCGGCGCCTATCTCGTGTGGATGCGCGCCAACCCGGGCGGCTACGAGCGGCTCATGCCCGACCGCGTGGTGCTGCGGGGCTCGGAGACCGTGGAGCTGGCGCTGCGCCTGGACCTGGACGGCCGCGTGGGCGGCATCGTCGTGGACGCGGAGGGCCGGCCCCTGGCGGACGTCGCCGTGGACGCCACCGCCAAGGAGGACGAGGCCAGCGGCGGCCGCGCGTTCTCCCCGCTCTCCGCGAAGACGGGCCCCGACGGCCGCTTCGTCCTGGAGCCGCTGGCGCGGGACTGGGACTACGAGCTGGAGGCGGTGAAGCCCGGCTACGCCCTGCCCAGGCCTCCCGGAAAGGGCGGCTTCGACGAAGACCCCGAGCTCGCCCCGGACGACGAGACCCCTGAGCAGATGAGCGAACGCATCCACCGGTGGCTGGAGGACCAGGAGGGCCCCAAGGTCATCGCCCGCGCGGGGAACATGGACGTGCGCATCGTCATGGCCTTCCAGGGCCGCGTCACCGGCCGGCTGGTGAAGCAGGACGGCACGCCCATCACCCGCTTCACCGTGAACGAGGAAGCGGTGCGCGACCCGAAGGGCGCCTTCACCGTCTACGTGGACGAGCCCGGCCCCCAGCACCTCACCTTCGAGGTGCCCGGCCACGCCCTCACCCAGCGCGACGTGGACGTCCCCGCGGGCCGCGACGTGGACCTGGGCACCGTGCGCGTGGAGGCCGGCCGCGTCATCAAGGGCCGCGTGGTGGACGACGCCACCGGCACCCCGCTGGCCGGCGTGTCCGTCTCCCTGGCGCTGCCCCAGGAGGACGTGGCCAACGCGGAGCACGCCAGCTCCTTCGCGGACGTCCTCACCGGCCTGGATGGCACCTTCCAGTTCCCCGCGGTGGAGTCCCGGCCGTACGTGCTCACCGTGCAGGAGGCGGAGCACGCGTCGCTCGAGCGCATCGTGGGCCCCACCGAGGACACGCTCGAATTGCGCCTGCCGTCCGCCACCCGCCTGGAGGTCACGCTGCGGGACGCGCAGGGCCGTCCGTCGTCGTCGATCTTCCTGGCGGCCGTCTCGAAGGCGGACCCGGACGAGCGGCGCCTCGCCTCGGCGGGCGACGGCGTGGCCATGTTCCGCGACCTGGCCCCGGGCGACTACGTGGTGAAGATCCCGGACGGGAACACCGGCATGGTCGTGCCCCGCGTCGTGCACGTGGAAGCGCAGCGCGTCAACCGCCTGGAGCTGCCGCTGTCGACGAAGGGCCTCAAGCTGAAGCTGCGCTGGAGCGAGCGCGGCAGGCAGGGCACCGCATTCCTCCTCCCCGGCCGGGTCCCCGCGCCGCCCGAATCGGCCTCCGCCACGGAGGTGCGGTGGCTGCGCGAACAGGCGCTCCCGTCGCTGGGTTACAACTCAGGGACCTGGGTCCTCGTCCCTCCCGGGCCCTACACGCTTCTCGTGTTGCAAGAACGTGAGGGACGCTGGCTGTCGTATCGCCAGGACGTGACGGTGGGCGCGGGCACCATGCAGGACGTGCAGGACGTGGAGGTGCCCGCGCTGCCGTGGTGACGAGGCGGGTCCATCATGCCTCGCGGTGTGAGGGAGCTGTGTTAAACCCCACACCCCATGACCCCGAGCGACGCGCTGAGCGCAGCAGACCTCGAACGTCTGGCCAGGGCGGAAGCCCCAGACCTGGCCGAGTCCGTGCTGGCCTTCCTCGACCAGCCGGACCGCACGTCGGACGCGCCGCTGCCGCAGGGCGCGCTCTCCTTCGACGCGCTGAAACAGCTGCTGGAGCAGGCGCGCGCGAGCGACGACAAGCCCGGCCGCCGCAAGGGTTCGCACGAAGCGTGGCAGCGCTTCCTCGCGCAGAAGGACGTGCCGCAGCCGCCGCGCCTCGCGCTCGCGGACCTGCTGGTGTCCCTGTACGAAAAGAACACCGAGCCCGCGCGCGCCGCCCTCATCACGCTGGTGAAGGACGCGCCGCTGAAGTTCGGCCTGTGGGCGGGCCTCAAGCGCATCTACAAGCTGTCGGAGGCGCGCCACGACGCGGAGATGTTCGGCGCGCTGGCGTGGCGCTTCGACACGGAGCGCGGCGGCCGGCGCCGTCAGCGCGAGGTGGGCAGCGGCACCCTCACCTACCTCCAGCGCCGCGCGTGGCGCTTCCTGCGCCACCTGGGCGCGGCCGTGCCGGAGCTCTACCCGCAGTTCGCGGTGGAGGTGCTGCGGCACTACGAGCCGGAGACGACGTGGGCGCAGTGCTGGGTGGCGCACCACGTCTGGGCGCACAACAGCAAGGGCTATTCGGCGTCGCGCTTCGCCATCCAGCCGCCCAACGACATGGTGAAGCAGCGCATGTATCCGGACGCGTGGAAGCGCTCGCCGGACGCGCTGATGCGCCTGCTGGACACGTGCCAGTCGGACCCCGCCGCGAAGTTCGCCATCCAGGGCCTGCGCAAGGACCACCCGGAGGCGCTGCGCAAGGTGACGCCCGCGTGGCTGGACCGGCTGGCGCGCCGTCCGCTGGGCAGCGCGCACGACTTCCTGGTGGAGACGCTCCAGGGCTCGCCGGAGTTCCACCAGGGCAAGCTGCGCGCGGCCGGGCTGCACGAAGCGGTGCTCGCGCTGCTCTTCTCCCCCAGCGACAAGGCCCGCGCCTACGCCATCGAGTACGCGCGCGGCCACGCGCAGGACCTCGCCCCGGACCGGCTGGCGGACCTGGTGGAGAAGGGCGAGGACGACGTGCAGAAGTTCGCCGCCGCCGCGCTGGAGAAGCACAAGCCGCGCGACCTGGGGCTTCCGCTGCTGGGCCGGCTGCTCGTGTCCAAGCCCACCGCGGCGTTCGCGGCGAAGTCGCTGGAGCAGTCCTTCGACCGCGCGGAGCTCACGCACGACTTCCTGCGCGACTTGCTCTGGGGCACGCAGCAGCAGCTCGACTGGGCGAAGAACTACGTCGCCACGAAGTACGCGGCCGGGGAGATGCCGGCGGACTTCTGGAAGGTGGCGCTGACGGAGGCGAAGCAGCGCTCGACGCGCCAGCGCATCGTGGAGGACACGGCGATGAAGGCCCTGTCCACCTACAAGGTGGCGGACATCGGGCCGGAGTGGGTCCTGGACCTCGTCGCGCACCCGCGCCTGGGCCGTCAGGCGGCGCAGTGGCTCACCCGCGCGGACAGCCTGCCGGGCCTGGACGTGGAGCGGGTGAAGGCGCTCGTCTTCAACAGCAAGTTCCGCGGCACGGCGCTGGAGCTGTTGGGCAACCGCAAGCTCTTCACCGCGCGGCAGCTCACGGTGCCCTGGCTGCTGGCGCTGGCGCGGCGGGCGGATCCGCAGCTGCACGACTTCGCGCACCGCTACCTGCTGGCGAACGTGGTGCCCGCGGACTTCAGCGACACGGGCGACGCGGACGCGGGCCTGGAGCGCCTGTTCGACCTGGCGCTGGGCGCGAAGCAGCCGCCGCCGGTGCGCGCGTTCGCGCAGATGTACCTGCGCTGCCACCACCCGGGCATCGGGCCGGAGCAGCCGGAGTCCAAGTCCTACGAGCTGCGCCCCCGCGCGCCGCGCAAGGCGTACTCGGCGGAGCGGCTGTGGCCGGCCCTGTTCGACGCGCGCGACGACGTGCGCCGCTTCGCGCTGACCATCGCCCGCTCGGAGCTGCGCGCCTGGGGCTACCAGACGCGGGTGTACGAGCTGGCGGACTCGGAGGCGAAGGAGATCCGCAACCTGGCCTACGACGCCCTGCTCAACGCGGGCGAGCCGGGCGCGGACGCGCGCCACACGCTGCAGCCGGAGGAGCTGGACGCGGGCAAGGTGTTCGCGCTCACGGAGTCCACCAAGCGCAGCACGCGCGAGGTGGCCGTGGAGCTCATCCGCCGGCACTACGCGCGGCTGGGCGGCGCGGAGCGGCTGTCCGGGCTGATGCAGAGCGCGGACCGCGAGGTGGGCCTGTTCGCGGTGCGGCTGCTCTGGGAGAAGCACCGGCCCCTGCACCTGCCGGAGGGCTGGAAGCCGGCGGGCGGCGGCAAGGACGCGCGCGAGGCGGGCGGCACCACGCGCTTTGGCGACGTGGAGGCGCTGCGCACGTTCCTGCGGCGCATGCTGTTCGGCCTGCCGCCCGGGCGCGCGAAGGAAGCGCGCGAGGGCGACGTGCAGCGCCGGCTGTCCGCGAGCGTGGCCAAGCGCCGCGTGGTGGAGCTGGTGCGCGACCTGGGCCTGGAAGACGAGAGCTTCGCCCGCGTGGTGGCGCCCGTGCTGGGCGAGTTCACCGGCTCCGTGGCGAAGGGCGAGTGGCAGAGCTGCCTGGCCTCGCTGGTGCAACTGCGTGCGGCACACCCGGGCGTGCAGCTCGGCGGCATCTAGGACAACGACACCATGGCCAACCTCTCCATCGGCAACATCGAGAAGGTCCGTGCGCTCGCCGCCAATGCGCGCCTGCTGCTCGTGGGCGGTACGCGCGCGGCCGCCGACAGCCGCCTCACCGCGTACGACGCAGCGAACAACAAGGTCCTGTGGACCTCTCCCCTGCCCGCGCACGTGCTGGACCTCGCGCTGTCGGGCGAACAGTTCGCCGCGGCGGGCGCGGACGGCACCGTGCGCTTCGGGTCGCTCACCGACGGCACGGTGAAGTTCCAGCTCCACAACGCGCACCCCGGCGGCTGCACGGCGGTGGCGGCCAGCCCCGACGGCAAGGTGCTCTACACGGCCGGCGTGGACGGCTTCGTGCGCGCGTGGGACTGGGACAGCACGAAGAAGCTCAAGGAGTGGAGCGCGTCGTCGCAGCCGCTGCGCGCGGTGGCGGTGGACCCCACGCACACGTACGTGGCCTGCGCGGGTGATGACAGCGTGGTGCGTTCGTTCACGGTGGCGACGGGTGCGCGCCGGGACATGCCGGGCCACGAGGGCGCGGTGCGGGCGCTGGCCTTCACGCCGCGCGACGGCCGGCTCGTCTCCGCGGGTGACGACGGGAAGCTGCGCATCGGCTACCTCGTCGGCGCGGTGGAGTTCGAGGTTCGCGGCGACAAGGACAGCGGCCACGCGGGCTCCGTGCTGGGGCTGGTGTTCCCGCCCACGCCGCAAGCGGAGCCCGGGCAGGACCCCGCGGAGCGCATCGCGTCCGTGGGCAGCGACGGCAAGCTGAAGGTCTGGCGCCTGGACGAGCGCCGCAAGCCGCGCACCTTCGAGCTGGGCAGCAAGGCCCTGAACGCGGTGGCCTTCGCGCCCCCGGTGAACCCCCGTCAGGCGAAGCAGCTCCTGGGCTTCCTCTTCGTGGGCGGCGAGGACCGCCGGGTCACGCGCATCACGCTGGGCACGGACGGCAAGCCCACGGACGAGACGACGGCGTACGGGCACGGCTTCGACGTCCTCAACGAGGCGTTGAAGGCCGCCTTCCCCCGCCGCGAGGCCGCGGTGAAGGAGGCGGTGGCGCTCCAGGAGCCGGAGGCGCTGGAGTTCGTGCTGGGCGTGCTGGCCTCGGACAAGCAGCCGGAGGCGCGCCGGCTGGCGGCCACGGAGCTGGGCAACCACGGCCGCACCGCGGCGCGGGCGAAGCTGCGGGAGCGGCTCAACGACGACGACAAGACGGTGCGCGCCGCGGCGCTGGAGGCCCTGACGAAGCTGGAGACGGAGTCTCCGCTCGCGGCTCCCCGCGCGGCGCTGGACTCGCGCTTCGTGGACACGCGCGTGCAGGGCCTGCGCCTGCTGGCGAAGCCAGGCAGCGCGTCGCCGCTGGTGCCGGGGCTCATCGCCAGCAAGCTGCCGGACACGAACGCGGAGGTGGGCACCGCCGCGCTGGATGCGCTCACCACCGTGTCGCCGAAGGGCAGCACGGAGCCGCTGAAGCTCGCCTTCGAGCGCGGCCCGCGGCCCTCAAGGTGGAGGTGCTGCTGCGCGCGTCGGTGGCGGGCCTGCTGGGAGACCCGCGCCTGCAGCCGCTGGTGGCGCGAGCGCTGGACGACGCGGACCGGGACGTGCGCCGCGTGGCCTTCGCGGTGCGGGTGCTGGAGCGCCGTCCGCTGGCCGCCACGCTGGAGGCGAAGGACGAGGAGTTCGCGCGCACGGTGCGGGAAGTGGCCCGCATCCTGGTGCTCCAGTCGAAGCGCACGGCGGGCGAAGCGGAGGCGAAGTTCACCACCGACGCGGAGCTGACGGCCTCGCGCGACAAGCTCTTCGCCAACACCCCGCCGGGGCAGGCGCTGACGGAAGCGGACCTGGAGCCGCTGCTCGCCGCCATGGCGTGCCGCATGCCGGACACGGCGGTGCGAGGAGCGCGCGTGCTGGCGCAGCTGGGTGACGGCCGCGCCCTGGGCGCGCTGCTCCAGCTGTCGCGCGAGGACGACGCCGCCATCCGCCGCGAGACGCCGCCGCGCT
>NZ_JBKGHJ010000397.1:0-8072 GCF_046520365.1 Corallococcus sp. 4LFB | reverse complement strand
CGCTCGGACGTCATCGTCACCGAGGCTGGAGCGCGAGGGCGCATCAGCGAGGCGCAGGCCCGCGAGGCCCGGGCCGAGCTCTCACGCTTCTTTGGCGAACCGCCCGCGCCCGGCTTCGTGGCGGAGGCCGGCGCCGCGCTGCCCGCGGGGAGCTGAGGCGTCACCACGCGGTCCATCCTGTCGAGGCGGGCAATCCCATGTCCAGATTGCCCTCTTGACTTTATTCGCCCTTGGGCCCCACGACGCCAAACGCGGCGCCCGCGGGGTCCGTCGCGACGACAATCCAGTCGCCGCCGGGCACCTCGTGCGGACCTTGCAGCACCTTGCCGCCGTTGGCTGTGATTGCGCGCTCCGCCTCGGCGACCGAAGGGACGCCGAAGTAGAACAGCCAGGCGCCGGTGGGACCGGGGCTCTCGGCGGGCTTCTGCATGATGGCGCCGAGCCGGACGCCATCGTGGTCGATGAAGCAGTAATCGCCCATTGGGCCCATGGGCATCACGTCGTTGAACTGGAAGTGGAAGTGCTTCGCGTAGAACGTCCTGGCGCGCGCGAGATCGGGGCTGGCCAGTTCGTTCCAGCGGATGCGCTGCGGCTCCTTCACGTCGAAGACGTCGCTCTTCGCGTTGGGTTTGCCGGGCGGTGGAATTGGCGTCATCACGTAGAAGGGCGTGCCCATCGGGTCGGCGACCATCGCGATCCTGCCGACGGGCAGGTCCATGCCCGGCATCACCACCCTGGCGCCGTCGGCCACCATGGCCTGGATGGAGGCATTGACATCCGCCACGTGCAGATAGCCGAGCCAGCAAGGCTGTGCGCCATTCCGCAGCATGTCCTGGGACAGGCGCAGGACCCCGCCGGCGGAGCCACCATCGCCGCGCATGATCATCCGGTAGTCCGCTCCGTTCGGCATGGGCGCGGGCGCGTCGGAGATCTTCCATCCCACGACGGCGCCGTAGAACCTGGCGGCCGCGTCGGGATCGTGGGTCATCAGCTCGTACCAGATGAAGCTTCCGGTGCTCATGGTCTCACTCCAGTCGTGAACAGCCGTGGGAGAGCGTAGCGGAGGGATGTGCGCCGTGTTGAGAGAAGCGCAGGGAGGTCGTGCCCGTCACGACTGAAGGCCAACCCCCTGTCCTGCCCCCTGGGACGCGGCAGGTGGGAAGGCTTGCGTGCAGGTCCTGCGCTACAGCACCTCTTCGAGGGCGCCCTTCCAGCTGTAGCTCCCGGGCTCCTTGCCCACGATGGAGCTCTTCGCCGGGTCGATGTGGATGGTCAGCACGCTGCCGTCCAGCGAGACCTTGGTTCCTTCGGTCGACAGCCGGCAGACCGTCTTCTTCACGGCCTCCTTCACCGCCGCCTTGCCGTCCTCGGTGCCGCAGACCTCGACCTTTTGCATTTGTACTCAGTGTCCTTCTCTACCCAGCTTCCGCGCGCCCGCTTCTCGTGGTCTTACAGGGATGCCGTGGTAGCAGATTTTTCCTGTCCCCACGGCTCAGTTCCCCCCGCTGAGAAATGGAGTGCGCGATGAAACACCCCCTCTTGAGCATGTTCGGGCTCGCCAGTGTTGTCTGCGCCGCGAGCGCCCCCTCCGTCGCCGAGGCCCAGGTCCCGCCTCCGTCCTGGGTGCGCCAGCTGGGCGCCAACCTGGATGAGCAGGCCAACGCCGTGGCCGTCTCCGGCACGAGCGTCTACGTGGTAGGCCAGACGACCAGCCAGCTCGGCGTCGAGCCGAAGGCCGGCGGTCAGGACGCGTTCATTGCCCGGTATGACACCGCCGGCAATCTCCAGTGGGTCCACCAGCTCGGGACCTCGGGAACGGACCGCGCCGTCGCCGTGACCACCGACGCGGACGGCAATGCGTACGTCGCTGGCACCACCTTCGGCGGCTTTGATTTCTATACGAATTCGGGTGGCGTCGACTTCTTCATCGCCAAGTATGACGCCGCCGGCAATCGCCTGTGGCTGCGCCAGAACGGCACGCGGATGGATGACTTCGCCACCGGCATCGTCATTGGCGCGGACGACACCCTGTACTTCACCGGCTACACCGGTGGCAGCTTCGCCAACGGCGGCAATCCCAACAACTACGACATCGTCGTGGCGCTCTACGACACGGGGGGCAACCCGTACTGGCTCCAGCAGTACGGCACCGCCATGAGCGACGTGGCGCGCGGCATCGCCGTCACGCCCACGCACGAGGTCTACGTCGTCGGCAACACCTCCGGCAGCCTCGACGGCACCACCGCGCCGGTGAGCAGCGACATCTTCCTGCTCAAGCTCGACATCCTCGGTGCCCAGCAGTGGGTCCGGCAGATCGACGCGGGCGACCTCGATGACGCAAAGAGCGTCGCCGTGGGCCCCGACGGCGCCGTCTACCTCGCTGGCGAGACCTTCGGCAGCCTGGATGGCAACACCAACTCCGGCACCATCGACGTGCTGCTCGCCCGCTACGACAGCGCCGGCAACCGCGACTGGAGCCGCATGCTGGGAGGGACGCAGCCCGACTACGCGTTCGGCGTCGCCGTCACCCCGGACAACGTCGTGCAGGTCGTCGGCTACACGTCGTCCGCGCTCGACGGCAACCCGCAGGCGGGCCTCTCCGATGCCTTCCTCACCCGCTACGACGCGCTCGGCAACAAGCAGGGCACCCGCACCCTGGGCACTCCGGTCCCGGACATGGCCCGCGGCGTGGCCGTGGACGCCTCCGGCGCCGCCTACGTCGTCGGACAGACCTACGGAGGCCTCGGCGGCAACACCTCCGCTGGCGGTTACGACGCCTTCCTCGCCCGCTTCTGATTCGACAGACATCCTCGCGTGTACGAAGGCCTGCTCCCCCGGGACACCCCACGGGAGAGCAGGCCTGTTCGCGACCACCGCCGGGCTACACCCGCCGCGGGTCGCTCGGTCCGTGCAGCGCAGGACCTGGCGGGAGGTGCCGCACGGGCTGAAGTCCGTCGTGCCCGCGGACGTGTCTGCCGGCGCAGCCCGACGAACAGGTTCCCGCTCTGCTGGATGTTGAGTCGCAGGGACGTGGCGGCATCCGCGCAGGCGCCCCGTCCGGTCTCCAGCCGCAGCACGTTCCCGTCCAGCGTCAGGTCCCCCGTCGCCAGGCAGCCGCCGATGTCGGTGCTCTTGAGCCAGTCGTCCATGTCCAGGGTCCCGCCGAAGGCGGCGGGATGGTCCGCGAACTCCCTGGGCAGCCCTGTCGGGATGCCCCGGATTTCGAAGCGCATGGGCTCGTCCGACTGGAAGGCGAACTCCAGCACGTGGGGCCTGCCCTCGTAGATGAAGCGCGCGCGAAGCTGGAAGCTGGGGTGCTCCGGTGTCCCCGGGGCCCACCGCGTGTCGATGGCGTCGTAGGAGACGCGAGGGACGAACACCTGCTCACCCCCCACGGTCAGGGGCCTGGCCGTCCCCACCTCCACGGGGCCCGGCAGGTGCAGCGCGCCATGACTGCCGTCCTCGGGGCCCGGGAGGTAGGGCGAGTCAGGGATGCTCGCCACGGCGTCCTCACAGGACATCGCTGGGGAGAGGAGCTCCTTGGCGTCCTCGCAGCGCATCGTGGGTGGCAGGTCCATCCGCAGGTCCGCCAGCCTGTACGTCAGGCTGTCCACCTTGAAGAAGAGGTGGTCGGCCGAGAGGAAGGTATCCGGTGCCTGCTCGAAGCTGCTCGTGCCAATCACGAGCGTGTCCGAGCCGTAGCCGAAGTCGAGCAGGTAGGCGTTGCTGTCGGAACCACCGCAGGCACAGAGGGCCAGGGTGGCGGTGAGGCCGAAGGTCCGGCGCCAGGAGGCTGAAGTCATGTGGAAAGGGAGCCTTGGGTTTCGAGGTCCTGCCGGTAGCCTTTTCGCTCGCTGAGCGGTCCGGGCGCGGCTGTCTCTCCACCATCGCACGTCGCGGGGCTCGGCGGGCGTTGCCAGGGGGAGCCCCCTCGCGGTGCGGACCCGCCGAGAGGGGGCCGAGTGGGGCGACAGCCTGCGGGCTACACCCGCCGCGGGTCGCTCAGTAGGTGCAGCGCAGGACCTGGCGGTAGGTGCCGCACTGGCTGAAGTCCGTCGTGCCCGCGGGCTGCGATTGGTAGCAGTTGGAGACGACGGGGTCGCAGGGCGGGCTGGGCCAGACGTCGTAGGCGTCACCGTCGGTGAGCGCGAGCTCCGTCACGCGCGCCACCAGCCGGGCGGTCTTCTGCATCGTCGCGCCGTTGTCGCCGCCCGCGCTGAAGTTGAGCGGGACCGTGTGCGGGTCCATGGCCTGCTGGAGCGTCGGGTAGGACCAGTCGAGCTTGTAGTTGGGCCGGCCCCAGACGGCCGGGATGCCGTCCGGCGCCGTGACGGAGAGCCAGTCGACGTACCCGGAGACCGAGGCGTGGCCCCGGTACAGGAGGTTGTTGTTCGGCTGGACGACGTAGCGGGGGGTGACCGCCTCGTCGATCCAGATGCCCGAGTCGCCGCGGAAGTCGAAGAAGCGCGGGGCCACCACGATGCGCGCGGTGTACGCGCGCGGCGTCCCCGTGTTCGTGGTGACCTTGACGAAGAGCGGCAGGCCGGAGAGCACCGTGTTGAGCTCGTAGCCGTCGTGCAGGACGATCTCGAACCGGCGCTCGCTGATGATGTTCGCGTCGCCGAAGGCGTCATCCGGGACGAAGCTGAGGACGTCCGCGAGGTAGCGGTTCGCGGTGGCGTGGATGACGAGCGCGCGCACGCCGTCACGCTGCTCGAAGGTGCCGAGCGTCTCGAAGCTCAGCTCGTTGTCGCCCACCGAGGCGTAGAGGCGGGTCGCCGTCGCCGCGGCGGTGCTGACGCCCAGCTCCTCCGGGGACTCGGAGTCGATGGGGGTGTTGTCACAGGCCGCGAGCGCGGCGAAGCAGGTCAAGGCAAGGGCGCGTAGACGCATGGGGATCTCCAGGTGAGGAATTCCCTGTATCACACGCCAGTGACACCGCTCCTGCCTGGGATTGTGCCACCCGTGTCACGGTCGTCTCAAGACGTCTCGCGGCTAGGGGTGGCCTCCTGCCGCTTTCTTGTCGAGCGCCTGGATCTCCTTCTCGCTGAGCTGCCGGTCGCCGGGCAGCTTCGTGAGGTCCACGTCGCGCTTGACGATGATGTGGTCCATCGTCCCATACATGTCCTCGGCGATGTCCTCGGGGCGGACGCGGACCTCGACGATGACCCACTTCGTCGCGCGCTCCTGGCCCGATTTGAGCCCCGGGGCCTGCTTCACGTACGAGAGCGCCGAGTCCTTGGAGCGGCTGAGCATCTGCCCGTTCCCGGCTCCCGTGTAGGCCCCCTGGAACCGGGCATTCTCGGGGATGCACCTCGGGCTTCCCGAAGAACTCGCGGAGCATGGGGTCATTCAGCTTCCCCATCGCCTCGCGGACCCTCGGGTCCGCCCCGACGTCCGTCACCGCCTGGAGGTAGGCCGACCGGAGCGCCGCGGGGCCCGCCTTGGCGGACTCAGGGTTCTTCGTCACCTTGTACAGGTTGATCAACGCGGTGTTCAGGTCCTTGGGGGCCTGGGACGCCGCCTGGGTCAGGGCCTCGGTCTCCGCCGCCACCACCCGCCGGATGAACGGTTCGCTCATGCCGGGCACCTTGCCCAGGTCCTTCCCCAGCTTCCCCGCGTCCTTCACCGGGGACATCCGGAAGGCCTTCACCGCCGCTAGGACGGAGTTGAGCGAAGCGATGTCGAGCCCCGCGCCCGCCACGGTCAGCACCACGTCGGCCAGGGAAGGGTCGTCCTTCAGCATGCCCGCGCCGAACGCCGCGTCCTTCACCTGGTAGTCTTCCACGCTCCGGGCAACCTGGGCCCCCGCCACGGCGCCGGTCAGGACGACGGTCACCAGGGCGCCCCCGGGCAGCAGCGCGGCGGCCAGCCCCAGCGCGCCCAGGCCCACGTCGACCAGCGCCTTCATGAACCGCGCGTTGGCGTCGGCGTCGTTGATGACCAGGTCCTGCACGGAGCCGGGCTGGATGCCCTGAACCTGCTTGGAAGCCTTCATCCGAGCCCATCCTCAGGTTGGACTCGGTGCTCTCCAGGGACACGGCCTGGGCCTCGTATTCGCGCGCCTTCGTCAGCCGCTGGTAGAGGTCCTGGACGACGCCCGCGTCCTGGTACTTGCCCTGCAATCCATGCAGGACGTGGTCCGTCCTGGCCATCAAGTCGTTGGCCACCGCCACGGTCTCCTTTTCGAAGGAGGCCTGGTAGTCGCGCAGCAGGCCTTCGAAGGCCTCGATGCCGGGGATGCCCTGCCGCTGGAACTCCTGGGTGAGGTTCTTCTTCATCGCGCCGGCGTCGGCCATGTAGCGCTGCTGGGCGTCGTAGTCATCCGTCGAGGCCGCCTTGCGCAGCTCCGCCTTGTAGTCCTTGAGCGCCACGTAGAGGGCGGCGGTCCCCTCGATCCGCTTCGAAGCGCCATCGAGCGCCTCCACGCCCTTGAGCCGCTCCGCGCGGTCGGCCCGGTAGGACTCGACGGACTTGTCCAGGACGCCGGACGGGTGGGGGCTGGCGCGGGCCCTGGACGGAGCGTCGTCGGCGCGCGGTAGGTGCTGGCGGCGGTGGTGCTTTGAATCCCCATGGTGCTGGCTCCCCCTCAGTGCGCGTCTGAAGAGGGATGGGACGGCGGGGATTCTTTTGCATTTCCCCGGTTGAAATCAGGAGCGTGTCTACCGGCGCAGGAAGGGAACCTGCTGCCGCGTCAGTCACCGGGTAACAGCTGCGCGGGTCTCCGGTGCTTAGTACGCACACCGCGAATCTTTTTGGAGGACTTCGGATGTTCACCCATCGGTTGGGTCGACGTGTGCTTGGCGCAATGCTGTTGCTGTGGGTCTCGGGTTGCGAGAAGGATGACGGCCCGCTCTGTGACCGGCTCGCGCCCCGGCTGCAGGACGCGCTCGAGGAGGCCGCCTCGGCCGGGGATCTCCCTGGGGTCACGGCCTCGCTGCGTCTCCAGGACTGTGCGTGGCGGGGCTCGGCGGGCGTTTCCAAAGTGGAGCTCGCCACCCGGCTGAAGGTCGAGGACCGGCTGCGCGTGGGCAGCATCACCAAGAGCTTCGTCGCCGTGGTGGCGCTGCAGCTCCAGGCCGAGGGGAAGCTGTCCCTGGACGCGCCGCTGGCCACCTGGGTACCGGACTTCCCCCGTGCGGACCGCATCTCCGTGCGCCAGCTTCTCAACCACACGAGCGGTGCGTTCAACTACACCCAGAGCCAGGACTTCCTCGCCCAGGCCGAGGCGCGCCCCGGCAGGACGTGGACCCCCGAGGAGCTCATTGCCTACGGCGCCGCGCAGTCGCCCGCCTTCGAGCCAGGGACGCGCTGGGAGTACTCCAATACCAACTACATCCTCCTCGGTCACATCCTTGAGTCGGTGACGGGGACGCCGCTGGCGCAGCAGCTTCGCACGCGCATCCTCGAGCCCCTGGACCTGGACAGCACGGGGCTGGACGGCGCCGAGCCGCTGCCGCCCCTCGCCGTGCGTGGCTATTCGCGGGACCCGGACAATCACGCCTGGAGGGACCTCACGGACTTCATCCACCCCTCCGCGGCCGGCGCGGCCGGTGCCCTGGTCTCCAGCGCCGACGACCTCAGTGCTTTCTACCTGGCCCTCTTCGAGCGCTCCCTGCTCGCCCCGACGCAGCTTGCGGAGATGACCGACTGGGTGGCGACGCCCATTCCAGACATGCCTGGGTATGGCCTGGGCCTGGTGCGGGCCATCACCCCCGTGGGGCCTGGCCAGGGCCATGACGGCGAAATCCCCGGGTTCTCCGCCCTGGCCTTCTACCTGCCCGAGCGCAAGGCCTCCCTCGCGGTGCTGACCAACCGCGAGAGGGCCGACGTGTCGCGTGTCACCGGGAGGCTGCTGGAGGTGCTCGCCAACGAGTGAGGCGCGATGCTCGCCACGGCGCTTCCTCCCGGTGGCGGAATCGGGTCCACTTGGCGCCCCTCCACGAACGGTGCCTGCTCCATGACGAAGAAGACGGCTGCTTCCGATGTGAACCCGACGGGTCTCTCCCGCCGCACGCTCCTCGGGGCCGCGGCGGCCGTGACGGGGGCGCTGGCCGCCCGCGAGCGCGCGC
>NZ_JBKGHJ010000396.1:0-8152 GCF_046520365.1 Corallococcus sp. 4LFB | reverse complement strand
TGCGCGAGGCCTTGCGGCGGCTGGCGGCACGGGGCCTGGTGGTGCAGCACCCCGGACGCCAGGCGCGCGCGGTGGCGCTGGACGAGTCCTTGACGCTGGAGAACCTGGGCCTGGCGCTGCACGACGAGCGCTCCGAGGAGGGGCGTCGGCTTCTGGAAGGCTTCTTCAGCCTCAAGCGGCAGGTGCTGGTCGAGCTCCTGGCCGACTGCTGCGCGAATGCCTCCGTCATGCAGTTGCAGCCGCTGGAGGCGACCTGCTACCAGCTTTGGGACGCGGCGCGCTGGCACCCCGGAGAGCGCTGCGCGCAGCTGGAGTTCGAGTTGCTGCGGCTGGCGGCCCAGACGGCTGCACGTCCCGGGCACCTGCTCCTCGTCCAGTCGCTGCAACGGGCCTTCAGGGGCATCGCGGGCCGGCTGCTGCCCTTCCTGGGCGGTGAGCCGCTGCGCGAATGGGCCATCTGCGCGATGCATGCTGTGAGTGATCGCAACATGCAGGCGCTTCAGCACCAAGTGCCGGTGTTGCTGAAGGCGTGCGACGAGCGCGTGCTGAACGACTTCGCCCCTGCGTCCCAGGAGGATGCGTCCCCCGAAGACCACCGCACCCAGGAGGACGTGCTCGGCGTCGCCGCGTCAGATGCCGCGCAGGTCGATGCGACCGATGAACGTCTCAGCGTTGAGGAGCGGGGCCTTGGTTGTCTCGCGCAGGCAACCGAGGACGCTGAGGCACCCGGGGGGACACCTTGTCCCCCCGAGCAGGCACGCCTCATGGAGCCCGACAGCGGGGCGCTGCTGTTTCCAGCCGTCTCGGAGCCCGTCCCCTGCAGTCCCGATGAGGCGAGCACCGGAGGGGACGTGACGAGCGCGGCCCTGGGAATCCTGTCCGAACCACCACCCACCACCTCCCGCGTGATGGCGTGCGAGGAGGGCGGGCTGCCTCGTGGCTCTCAGAGCCCACATCCACGACCGGGCCACGACCCGGTCAGTTCGGCCACCACCCGAGGAGAATCTCTCCTCGGATTGCCTCAGCGCCCAGCGAGTGACCGCGTCGTCGCGGCGCTTCAATGGGCTATGAGCGGGGACATGACGCTTCGGCGGATGGACCACGTCGGCATTGTTGTCGACGACCTCGCGGCGGCTATCGCTTTCTTCGTCGAACTGGGTCTGGAGCTGGAGGGCGAGGCGCCAGTCGAAGGACGTTGGGTTGACCGCGTCGCCGGGCTCGACAGCGTCCGAGCCGACATCGCGATGATGCGGACCCCGGATGGCCACGGCCGACTTGAGCTGACGAAGTTCCACAGGCCGACGGCGGCCAGCGCTGAGCCGAACGACGCACCGGCGAACACGCTGGGCCTCCGTCGCATCATGTTCGCCGTCGAAGACATCGAGGACGTCGTTGCCCGCCTGCGCGCCCATGGCGCGGAGCTCATTGGCGAGCTGGCGCAATACGAGGACAGCTATCGGCTCTGTTATGTCCGCGGCCCTGCGGGCATCATCGTCGCGCTGGTTGAGCAGCTCCGCTAAAGCGTTCCTCGCACGCGACCTTGCCCGCTGGGGTCAGGCGCTCCTGGAGTCCGCCATGGACACCGTGCCCCTCATCGACGTCCGAGCCCTCGTCGACGCTTCGTCGAGCCCCCAGGCCCGCAGGGAAGTCGCCGCCCGCATGGGCGCGGCATGCCGCCACACCGGCTTCTTCTACGTCGTGGGCCATGGCGTGGACGTGGGGCTCCAGTCGCGGCTGGAGGCGCTGGCGCGGGACTTCTTCTCGCGGTCGGAGCAGGAGAAGCAGCGGGTGCGCATGGCGCTCGGGGGGAGGGCGTGGCGGGGCTTCTTCCCGGTGGGCGGGGAGCTCACGTCGGGCCGGCCGGATCGCAAGGAGGGGCTCTACTTCGGCACGGAGTTGCAGCCAGACGACCCGCGCGTGCGCGCCGGCACGCCGCTGCACGGGCCGAACCTGTTCCCCCGGGAGCCGGAGGGGCTGAGGGGCGCGGTGCTGGAGTACATGGCGGCGCTGACGTCGCTGGGGCACGCGTTGATGTCCGGCATCGCGCTCAGCCTGGACCTGGAGGCGGACTTCTTCGCCACGCGGTACATGGCGGATCCGACGGTGCTGTTCCGCATCTTCAACTACCCGCCGGGCCCGGAGGTGGACCCGGACGGGCTGCCGGTGTGGGGCGTGGGCGAGCACACCGACTACGGCGTGCTCACCATCCTCAAGCAGGACGACGCGGGCGGGCTCCAGGTGAAGACGCGCCAGGACGGGCACACGCGCTGGGTGGACGCACCGCCGGTGGAGAACGCGTTCGTGTGCAACATCGGCGACATGCTCGACCGGATGACGCGCGGCGCGTACCGCTCCACGCCACACCGGGTGCTCAACCGCGCGGGCCGCGACCGGCTGTCCCTGCCGCTCTTCTTCGATCCGGACTGGACGGCGGAGGTGTGCGCCATTGACTCACCTGCGTTGAAGGACGCGGGCGCGGACGACCACGCGGAGCGCTGGGACCGCCAGAGCGTGCACGCCTTCCGGGGTACGTATGGGGACTACCTGCTCGGCAAGGTGGGGAAGGTGTTCCCCGACCTGCGCGCGGAAGTGCTGTAGCGCCCGCTCAGGAGTGCCGCGGCCGCCGGTCCTCGACGGTGCCCTGCAGGGAGCGCGGCGCGGTCTCCGTGGCGGCCAGGTGCGGCGGCCCCGGGGACTGCATGGCCAGCACCAGGCACTCCCGCAGGCGCTGGCGCGCGCGGAACAGCAGGATGCGGACGTTCTCCGGCGACACCTCCAGCAGCGTGGAGACCTCCTCGCCCGGACACTCGTCCAGCAGCCGGAGGCGGATGACCGCCTGCTGCATCTGCGACAGCTGCTCGACACAGCGCACCAGGCTCACCCGCGCCTCCGCCTCCGCCACCAGCGTGTCCGCGGAAGGCAGGTCCGCGGCCACTTCGGGCAGGTCGAACTCGGCCGGCAGCGCCCGGCGCGCCAGCTTGCGCCGCTGGTTCAGCGCGGCGTGGGTCACCAGCGTCGACAGCAGGCGCTCCACCTCGCTGGAGCGGACGGACAGCGTCGCGGCCTCCGGCATCCGCAGGAACGTGACGAAGGCATCCTGGACGCAGTCGAGCGCGTCCTCGGGCGGCAATCCCCGGCGCCTCGCGATCGTCACCAGGCGCGCGCGGTGCTGGTGGACGAGCAGGGTGACCCAGGAGAGGAACGCGGCGCGCTCGGTGTCGGAGTCCGGGGGGATGTCATCAGGCATGGCTGCGCCATCCTAACCCCCTTCGGCGAAGGCCGCCGAAGAGGGAAGGTGGATGACGCAGGACGACACGCGTCGTCGGCTAATCCGGGCGATGTGTCCCACGCGCGAGCGCGGTCATCAGCTCCTTCTCGTTGAAGCCCAGCGGCGGGAGGGCGGACTGCCTCCCGTAGACGACCTCCCGGGAGGGGGCCAGCAGCACGGTGCCGCTCGGCTGAAGCTTGCCCCAGAGCCGAGGCTCCAGGCCCGCTTCCGCGTGCGACCCCGTGGCGCTGGTGAGCACCGGCACCGGCAGCCCCAGCCACGTCGCCAGCTCCTGCGCCTCTTCAGGCCCATCCGGGACGACCGAGATGACCTTCGCCCGGTTCGCCGCGATGTCGCCCTGGCGCTTCGCCAGCGTCTTCAAGTGGTTGCGGCACACCGGACAAGCGGCGTTGCGCAGGAAGAACACCACCGCCGCCTCGCCGCCCATGGCCTCGCCCAGCCGCGTGGGCCTGCCCGTGCCGTCCCGCAGCTCCAGGTCTGGAAAGCGGGCCCCGGGCTCGAAGGTCGCGGTCACGCGTGGATTCCGTCGATGACCGCTGAAGGCACCAGGTCCACGGGCGGGATGTCGATCTCCGTCTGGGCCAGGTGGTTGAGGTAGTTGCCGAAGGTGGTGGCGACGACCTGCGCCAGGATCTCCACCACGTCGCCGTCGCTCCAGCCCGCGGCGCGCACCGCCGCCAGCTCCGCGTCCGTCACCGCCCCGCGGCGCGCGGCGATCTGCCGGGAGAACTGGAGCGCCGCCTCCACCTTGGCATCCGGCGCCTTGCCCGAACGCGCCTGGTCCAGCTCCTCGTCGGACAGGCCCGTCTTGCGGCCCAGCTGCGTGTGGTGCGACACGCAGTAGCGGCAGCCCTGCGCGTTGCCGACGGCGAGGGCGATCTGCTCCCGGATGCGCGGCGTCAGCTGCCCCTGGCCCAGCGTCCCGTGCAGCGCGAAGAAGGCGCTCATCGCCGCGGGCGAGTTGGCCAGCACCCGGACCGGCGGAGGCAGGTTGGCGCCCAGCTTCTCCTTGATGGGTTTGAGCGTGGCGTGCGAAACGTCGACAAGGTTCAGACGGGACATTGAAAACTCCTGAGGCCGCATGATTGCGGCTTGCCAGTCATTAAGGTCGCGACCCCAGGCCGGCGTTACGCCGGACCCGCAGAATCTTCCTGACTTTTTTCAAGTCCTTGTATTTGCTGTGGATTCAGGTGGCATTAATCATACAAAAATACCGATAAAATGGTGCCCGGTGTTCGCAAGGGAAAATTGAGAGGGATGCAACTATTTGTTGAAACGCATGTTTCGCGGTGGCATTGTCAATTGAATTGAACATTCCATTTGGGGAGGGTGAATCTTGGGGCGATTGAGGATTCATACGATTGAGAGCGCTCCGGAGCAGTCCCGTCCGGTGCTGGCCGCGGTGGAGAAGTCCGCGGGTTTCCGTTCGAACCTGCTGGGGCTCATCGCGGAGTCACCCAGCGCGACGCAGGGCTTCGCGCAGATGGGGCCGCTGCTGGCCCAGTCCTCGCTGGGCGCCGTGGAGCGCGAGGTGGTCATCATGACCATCGGCTGGGAGAACGACTGTTCGTACTGCATGGCCTTCCACAGCTACCTGTGTCGCAAGCTCCAGGTCCCGGATGCGCTCGTGGCCGCGCTCCGGTCGGGGACGACGCTGTCGGATCCGCGGCTGGAGGTGCTCGCGGAGTTCACCCGGACGGTGGTCCGTGAGAAGGGGTACGTGGGAGACGACCTCTGGAGCCGGTTCACGGCCCAGGGCTTCACGAGCGCCAACGCGCTCGACGTCCTCCTGGCCCTCTCCCAGCAGGTGCTGGTGAACTACGCGAACCACCTGGGCGGCGTGGAGCTGGAGCCGGCGCTGAAGGAATTCGCGTGGACCCGCCCGTCCGGGGCGGCGCGCCAGGCGTAGTGACCGGGGCCCTGGGGCCTCGGGTCCCAGGGCTTCCTCCCAGACATTAGATGTTTCGCGCCCAGGCCCTTGCGTGCTGGCGCGCGAGTCCGCGTTCGCGGTGACGGTCTTGTCGTGTCTTGAGTGGCGTCAGGCGGGGCGGGGGTCTGCCTTGCGCTGACGTGGAAACCGGGCCCTTGGGGAAGGGCTGACAGGGGGAACTGCCTTGGGTGCGCCGACGATCTCTGCTCCTGTGACGGAAGCGTCCGTGCTGTCCGCGATCAGGTCCCATCTGCTGGAGGCCCTGGCGCGCCGCAACGGCCTGTCGCCGGAGCAGGTGGACGCGCGACGGCCCTTCAGCCACTACGGGCTGGACTCGCTGGGCGCGGTGGCGCTCGGACGGGCGCTGTCGGAGCTGGCGGGACGGGAGCTCTCCCCCACGGTCTTCTGGCGCCACGCCAGCGTGGACGCGCTGCTGCGGCACCTGGCCACGGGGGACGCGGACGCCACGGCTCCCGTGGAGCCCGCCGGGCCTTCCGTGAGCCGCGACGAGCCCATCGCGGTGGTGGGCATGGCCTGCCGCCTTCCCGGCGCGCCGGACCTCAGCGCGTTCTGGAGCTGCTGCGCACCGGGCGCGACGCGGTGTCGGAGGTCCCCGCCGGTCGCTGGACGGATGGGCGCCTGCAGCAGGCGGATGCCGGTGGGCACGGCGTGCCGGTGCCGCGCCGCGCCGGGTTCCTGCCGGACATCGCGGGGTTTGATCCGCTGTTCTTCGGCATCTCCCCGCGCGAGGCGGCGGAGATGGATCCGCAGCAGCGCCTGTTCCTGGAGCTGGCGTGGGAGGCGCTCGAGGACGCGGGCATCGTCCCGCGGGAGCTGCACGCGACGGCGACGGGCGTGTTCGTGGGCGCCATCTGGCGGGACTACGCGGAGCTGGGCGGCGCGGAGCCGGGGCGCATCACGCCGCACACGGCCACCGGGCAGGCGCTCAACATGGTCGCCAACCGGCTGTCGTACGTGCTGGGCCTCCAGGGGCCCAGCCTCGTCCTCGACACGGCGTGCTCGTCGTCGCTGGTGGCGGTCCACCTGGCCTGCCAGAGCCTGTGGGCGGGGGAGAGCACCACCGCCATCGTCGGCGGCGTCAGCGTGATGGCCTCGCCGCACACGATGGTGGCGCTGTCCCGCTTCGGTGGCCTGTCGCCGGACGGCGTGTGCAAGGCGTTCGACGCGAGCGCGGACGGCTTCGGACGCGGGGAGGGCGGGGGCGTGGTGGTCCTCAAGCCGCTCTCCGCCGCGCTCGCCGCGGGCGACACCGTCCGCTGCGTCATCCGCGCCACGGGCAGCAACAACGACGGGCCGAGCAACGGCCTCACGGCGCCCAACCCGGAGGCCCAGGAGAAGCTGCTGCGGCAGGTCCACGCGCGCTCGGGCGTGGCGCCGGGCGCGGTGGGCTACGTGGAGACGCACGGCACGGGGACGGCGCTGGGAGACCCCATCGAAGCGGGGGCGCTCGGGGCCGTGTTCGCGAAGGCGCGCGGGGAGGGCCCGCCGCTGGTCATCGGCTCGGTGAAGACCAACATCGGCCACCTGGAGGGGCCGCGGGCATCGCGGGCTTCCTCAAGGCCTGCCTGTGCGTCGAGCAGCGCACGGTGGTGCCCAGCCTCCACTTCACGCGCCCCAACCCGCTCATCCCCTTCGAGGCGCTGCGCCTGGAGGTCTCGCGGGAGACGCGCGCGTGGCCGGTGCCGGACGGCCCGGCGGTGGCGGGCGTCAGCGCGTTCGGTTGGGGCGGCACCAACGCCCACGTCGTGCTCCAGGAGGCCCCGCCGTCGCGGCTCGCCTGGGTGGGGCTGGCGGCGTCCGGAGCGGAGGCCTGAAGGCCGAGGCCCGCCGCGCGCTGGAGGCACTGAAGACCGGGGTGCCGCTCGACGCGCTCCAGGCCACGCTGGCGCCGGAGGCCTCTGGCCCGGAGCGGCTCACCGTGTGCGTGCGCACCCGGGGGGAGCTGGAGGCGCGCCTTCGCGGGTTCCTGGACGGCGAGGCGGGGACGGTGACGCTGGGGACGGCGTCCGGCCAGGCTCCGAAGGTGGCCTTCGTCTGCGCTCCGCAGGGCGGCCAGTGGGTGGGCATGGGCCGGCGCATGCTGCTCACGGAGGACGCCTTCCGCGCGGCCTTCGAGCGCGTGGACGCGGCGCTGGCGGTCCACTCCGGCCAGTCGCTCCGGGAGGAGCTGTTCAAGGCGGAGGGCGCCGCCCGCTACGACGACGTGGACGTGGTGCAGCCGCTGCTCTTCGCGTTCCAGGTGGCCCTGGCGGAGCAGTGGCGCGCCTGGGGCATCACCCCGGACGTCGTCGTGGGGCACAGCCTGGGGGAGATCGCCGCCGCGCACATCGCGGGCATCCTCGACCTGGAGGAGGCGGCGCTCGTCATCCACCACTACAGCCGCCTGCAGAAGCTGCTGGCGGACAAGGGCGGCATGGCCGTGGTCAACCTGCCGCCCGAGGCGCTGACGGGGCTGCTGGAGGCCACGGGTGGGGCGGTGGTGCTGGCCGGCCACAACGGCCCCCGGTCCACCGTGCTGTCGGGCGACCCGGCCGCGCTCGACGCGCTGCTCGCGGAGCTCAAGCGCCGCAAGGAGCTGTGCGCGCGGATCCGCGTGAACGTCGCCGCGCACAGCCCGCAGATCGACGAGATCCTCCCGGAGCTGGAGACGGTGCTCGCCGGGCTGCGTCCGAAGCCCGCGCGCCTGCCCATGATGTCCACCGCCCTGCGGCGGCGGATGGAGGGGCCGGAGGTGGACGGGCGCTACTTCGGCCAGAACCTGCGCACGCCGGTGTGGCTCGCCCCGGTGCTCGCGTCGCTGGTGGCCGACGGCGTGGACGCGCTGGTGGAGCTCAGCCCGCACCCCGTGCTGGTGGGCGCCCTGCAGCAGGCCGCCGAGGCCGGCAGCCGCCCCCTGTCGTCCTGCCGTCCAC
>NZ_JBKGHJ010000395.1:0-8179 GCF_046520365.1 Corallococcus sp. 4LFB | reverse complement strand
CGGGCGCGGCCGGCGGTCCTTCAGCAGCGCGGCGGTGGCCACGAGCGCGAGCAGCCCGCCCAGGCCCAGCCAGCGCGTGAGCGCGCCCGTGCGGTCCGTCAGGCCACTCATGGGATGCAGGCGTCGCTGTTGTAGTGGAAGTAGGCCGCCGCCGCCGTCGTGGACTGCGTGTACTCGGACTCCGGGGCGTAGGAGAAGGTCGCGCCCTGGAAGAAGTTCCCGCGGCACCGGTACGCGCGCATGGGCCAGTTGTCGCCCCGGCCTCCGGAGTTGGAGAGCCCGCGCTTCGTCTTGATGTCGTTGGGCTCGCAGTTGCCGAAGCAGTAGCTGGTGTCGTTGCGCCAGTATGCGGCCTGGAGCACGTCGCCGGGCACCGTGCGCGTCGGCCGGCCCGCGGCGAAGCGGCCCGCGGCCGGCACCTCGCGGATGAGCACGGAGTCGCGGACGTACTCCTCGGAGAAGGGGAAGTCGAGCCCCAGCACGGACAGCACCCCCTCGATGGCCTCCAGCGCCCCGCCGCCGCCGCTCGCCACGCCCGCGTAGACGATGCGGCTCACGCGGTCGTGCGTGTGCTGCTCCACCCGCTCATACGTCTGCGACGGCGCGTCGCCCGGCTCCCACGCCCGCCACGTGTCGTGGAAGAGGTAGAAGTGCTCCTCGAAGTCCAGGTCCAGCTGGTCGCCGTCGGAGCCCGTCGTGTAGAGGGCGATCTCCCGGGGGATGATGCGGTTCACCAGCTGGACCCGCACGTCCGCCTGGACCGCGCCGACGCTGGGGTCGAACCCCATGTCCTCCGCCAGCTGCTGTGGAGAGCTGCCCAGCGCCCCGATGGCCGCGCCCGCCAGACCGCCCACGCCCGACTGGGAGCCCATCTTCGACAGCGGCACGCTTTCGAGCGGCGCGTCCGCGTTCTGGGCCTGGACCTGGATGGTGAGCCCGTTCTGGTAGGCGGTGCCCAGCGTGCCCGTCTTGGTGGAGCCGTCCAGGTCCTGGTAGCGCTGCCGCGCCTCCGCGACGACGGTGGAGAGGTCCTGGCGCACCGTGCGCTCGAAGGCCACGAAGCGCGCCATCTCCGCCATCTTGATGCGCGCGCGCTGCACCTCCCAGAAGTAGTTCGCCCAGAGGACCAGCACGACGAGGAGCGGCGCCAGCAGCGCCAGCTCCACCGTTGCCGTCCCCCTCGATGCGCGGCGGGTATGACGCGTGCCGGGGCGCATCAGTAGTTCATGCCTTGAATGAGCCATTCGCTGTCCGCCCAGGCCGGCACCAGCCACTTGAGGTGCTCCGCGTCCCAGTGGGTCTGGATGGGCGCCAGGCGCGCGGTCCAGAGCGGGTTGAAGAAGTTGGGCTCCTCCTTCCACTGGCCGGGCCGGTGGTAGACGGCGCGGCCCACCGCCATGGCCATCATGCCGCCGGTGCGCTGGCGGAAGTCCGCCGCGTAGCCGTCCTGCTTGCCGCCCACGTACTGCCAGGTCATGTCCAGGTACGACTCGCGGATGGCCTCGTCGTTGTTCTCCGCGGTGTTGTACTTGCCGTCGCCGCTGCCCTCCATGAACGCGTTCTGGGACAGGTTCTCCAACTCGTAGACCGGCTTGCCGCCGGTGCGGTCCGCGCCCATGTCCTTGCCCAGGACGATGAGGTTGCACGGGTAGCCGAAGTGGTTCTGCCGGGGGCTCACGAAGCTGGTGTCGGAGGTGACGAACGGCGTGATGCCCAGCCACGGGTGATGGTCATCCGTCTTGCTGGAGCCGTACTCCTGGTGGAAGCCACCCCGGTTGTCCGCCGCCGCCCGGAAGCGCAGCCGGAAGACGTCGCTCCAGCCGAAGAGGAAGCAGGTGGGGCGCACCTCGATGCGGATGTCGTCCGACGCGAAGAGCTGATCCTTGCGGTTGTTCTCGAAGTTCTCGTCGAAGCTCTTGATCTGGCTGTCCGCCGTCTTGCGGATGCGCAGCTCCCCGATGCCGACGCACAGCCGGAACTCCCACTTGCGCCCGATGAGGATGGGCCCCTCGCCCTGCGCCGTCCACGTGCGCCGCACGCCGTTGGCCAGGTTGCCCATCAAGAGGCGGTACTTGGCCATGTTCGGATCCGACAGCTTGTTGGCCGACACCAGCTTGGCGCGCGTGAGCATGCCGGTGGGGTCCACGCCCATGGTGGGACTGCTGCTGAAGGGGCCGTCGTCCAGGACGTGGAGGAAGTTCTTGGCGTTGGAGTAGTTGATGTCCGCCGGGTTGCCGAACAGCGAGGAGACGGACGCGTTGTTGAAGGACTGCCCGGAGTCCATGTCCACCGTGACGTCCGCCCGGGGGTCGGTGCCCGGGATGACGTCCCCGTGCCCCTTCGTGGTGTAGAGGTCGAAGAGGGTGCCCGTGAGCATGGCCTCCTGGGCCAGCCACAGCGCGATGTTGAGCGCTGTCAGCACCGGGATGAGCAGTCTCGAGACGGTCTCCACCGCGACCTTCCAGGCTTTTATCGCCTGGGAGACGGCCGTGAAGACGGCGCCGATGCCGGGGATGTATTGCAGGTACTTGGCCGCGACGCCGATGGTGCGGTCCAGGTACACCGCGTGGCTCACGTAGGACATCACCGTGAGCATCGCGGAGTAGTGCACGATCATCGCGCGGTTGGTGTACGCGAGGAAGTTGTAGGCCCGCGCCTCCTTCACCGCCAGCGAGTACGCCTGCGCGTCCGCGGCGTCCTGCAGCTTGATCTTCTCGTACACGCCGCGGCCAATGCCCACCGACGTCATGATGGTGACGGCCAGCACCAGCATGACCACCACCCCAAGCACCATGGCCTGCCCGCGCTCGTCGCGCCGCAGTCTCCGCAGAATCCGAAACATCCGAGGGGGTCCTTCTGGCCAGCGTCGGGGGAGACGCTAGCCGTCCACGGCGCATGCGTTGGGACCGTATGCGCCGCTGTTGAGGAGGTTGGACTGCATGCGCATCGAATAGGTGGCGACGACGGGGATCGCGAAGACGTTGCTGTCGGCGAGCGTGCGGATCTTCTTGTGATCGGCGCTCTGGCCCGCGCCCTGGTCCTCCAGGTGCTTCGTGAGGCTGCCGCCGTTCACCTGCTGGGTGGTGAAGTTGACGCCCCGCATGGCCAGGCCGTTGAGGGCCTCGCGGCCCATGTAGAAGGCGTGCAGCTGCCAGTTCGCGAACGGGATGCGCATCTCGTAGAAGTACGTCACGCGCACCGTGAGGAGGTTGGCCTCGATGACCTGCGCGTTGCGCACGTCGTCGTAGTCCAGCTCCCGCCCCTGCATGTGAGAGCCATACGAGGCGAAGAGGCCGGGCAGCTGGCTCTTCCGGGGGTTGAGCACCTCCACCCGCATGCGCTCCAGGTCCACCTGCTGGTAGCGCTGGTTCTGGTCCGCCAGCTTCGGATCCGTGTAGGCGTCATGGACCAGCGCCACGTTGATGAGCGTGTCCACGCGGCCCTTGCCGCCGGACCTGGGCGGGCCCAGCGTGGGCAGCACCGCCACGTAGGCGGCCTTCTTCATGATCTCGCAGTCGCCGTGGTTGACGATGCCCGCGCGCGCCGCCCGGTACGCGGCGTACTCCGTCATCAGCCGCGCGTGGTGCAGCGTCCCCAGCTGGAGGATGCCCAGGATGAGGAACACCATCACCGGGATGACCAGCGCGGACTCCACGAGCGCCTGGCCCGACTCACCGGGATGGGTTGACAGGGACCTTTTCATGGGACGTCCAATCTTCACACGGTGTGTCATGGGGATGCCAGTCGGCGGCCGCCCGGTGGCCCGCCAGCCTCTCCCATGAAACAGGGCGCATCCAACACCGGACACGAAAAGACGGTATCGGGCGCGTGGACGCGTCCGGACCGAAAGAGGCCACCCGGTGGGTGGGGCGGGTTCTACCGGGAGTGTTGCGCGGGCTGCTGGGCACGGTGCACAAGACGCCCTGCGCGGAGGGCCTCCGCCAGACGCTCGCGGCGCTGCGCGGGGGCCCGGAGGCGAAAACACGCCCCGCGCCGGTCCCCGCGACGACCTGAACCGCCGCGCTCAGGCGGGCCGTGGAGAGGCCGGACGCGCGCCGCCGATGCCGCGCTCCCGCGTGCGGGCGTTCGTCAGCCGCTGGCGGTGGCCCCCGAGCAGATCGCTGCGGGTGAGGATGCCCACGACGTGCTCCGGCCGGGCGCGGGAGACGACGGGCAGGCGGCCCACGCCCTCGTCCATCATCAGGTCCGCCGCCTCGCGCAGGGAGTTGTCGTCGAAGACCACCGCGGGCGGACGCTTCACCACGTCCCGCATCCGCCGCCCGGCGCTGTCCTGGCCGTCCAGCAGGTCCCTCCGGGTGACGACGCCCACGAGCGCCCCTTCGCGGGAGACGACGGGGAAGCCCTGGTGGCGGGAGCCCGCGGCGTCGGTCGTGAGCCACGCGCGCACCTCCTCCAGGGGCATGTCCGCCTGCAACGTCACCACGGGCTTGAGGCCGTGGTCGCGCACGAGCGCCTGGCCCAGCGCGTCCGCGCCCAGCTCCGTGGGGATGCGGACGCCGCGACGGGCCAGCTTCTCCGTCATGATGGAGTGCCGCATGAGCAGCGCGGACGCCAGGTAGGACGCCGCGCAGCCGGCGAGCAGCGGCAGCAGGCCCATGGGCTGCCGCGTGGTCTCGAAGGCGAACACCACCGACGCCAGCAGCGCACGGGACGCTCCGGCGAAGAGGGCGGCCATGCCCACCAGCGCCGCGACGCGCACGTCCACGCCCAGGCCGGGGAACAGCTGCGTGGCGAGCAGCCCCAGGCCGGAGCCCAGGCCTCCGCCCAGCGTGAAGAGGGGCGCCAGCGTGCCGCCGGACGTCCCGCTCCCCAGCGCGACGGACCAGGAGATGAACTTGAGCGCGCAGAAGACGAGCATCGCCGTCCCCACGAAGCGGCCGGACAGGATGTCCTCGATGTTGGTGTAGCCCACGCCCAGCGTGCGCGGGGACAGCAGGCCCACCACGCCCACGACGATGCCGCCCAGCGCGGGCCACCACATCCAGTGCAGGGGCAGCTTCTCGAACGCGTCCTCCAGCCAGTACACCGCGCGCGTGCACAGCACGGACGCGCCTCCGATAACCAAGCCCAGCGCGCCGTAGAACGCGAGCGCCGTGCCGGACGGCGTGGTCAGGTCCGGGATGGCGAACGCGGGCGCGCGCCCACGAAGGCGATGCGCACGCCCGTCGCGGTCGCGGTGGCCAGGGCCACGGGGATGACGGAGCGGGGCTTGAACTCGAAGAGCAGCAGCTCCACGGCGAGGAGCACGGCGGACACCGGCGCGCCGAACGTGGCGGCCATGCCCGCGGCGGCGCCCGCGGCCAGCAGCGCCTTGCGCTCGTCCGCCGTGACGTGGAGCGCTTGGCCCAGGAGCGACCCCAGCGCGCCGCCCGTGGCGATGATGGGCCCCTCCGCGCCGAACGGGCCGCCCGTGCCGATGGCGATGGCCGACGACAGCGGCTTGAGCAGCGTCATCCGGGGCGGGATGCGGCTCTGGTTGAAGAGCACCTGCTCCATGGCCTCCGGGATGCCGTGGCCCCGGATGGCCCGCGAACCGTAGCGCGCCATCAGCCCCACGATGATGGCGCCCGCCACGGGCACGAGCACCCCCCAGCCTCCCAGCGTGTTGTCGCCGGGCGACACCGGCTGCACGGACAGCCGCCCGAAGTAGGCCAGGTTCGTCACGAAGTGGATGAGCGTGCCCAGCCCCTGCGCCACCAGGCCGGCGGCGACCGCGAGCCCCACCGCCAGGACGCTGATGAACACCGTGCGGGAGTCCACCGCCACGGAGGCGGTGGGGGTGCGCAGGCTGGCGAGCGCGGGGCCCAGCGACGGGGCCACCGGGAGGCCGGCCCGTTCCTCCGGCCGCTCGCCCAGGCCCTCCTCGAGGCGTTCAGCGTCAGGCTTCTTCATCCGCGGGCTCCTGGGTCTTGCCGCGCCGCTTCGGGCGCGAGGATTCGTCTTCGAAGAAGAGCGGGGCGGCGTCCCCGTCCAGCCCCAGCGCGCGCACCCAGGCATCCAGTCCCTGGACCAGCCCCGCGCGCACGTCGGGCTTCAGGCCGCGCAGCCCGGAGATGAGCCGGGCCTGGGCCATGGGCGGCGCCTTGCGCACCAGCGCGCGGCCCCTGGGCTCCAGCGCGACCTCCACGCGGCGGCCGTCCTCGTCGGAGCGGCGGCGGCTCACCAGCCCCTGTTCAATCAGCTTCGTGACGACGACGGACACGCTGCTCTGGTGCGTGAGCGTGCGCTCCGCGAGCGTGTTGATGGAGCAGGGCCCGGACTCCGCCAGCTCCTGGAGGATGAAGAGCTGGGCGCCGCTGATGCCCACCAGCCGCTCGGAGGCGCGTGCGGAGACCCGCAGCAGTCGCACCAGCCGCCGCACGCCGTCCATGGCCGCGCGCACCTCGCCGGAGACGTCCGCCGGCGGCGGCGTTCGATTTGAATGGGAGCCCATATATCTGCCCGCAACCTACGGGGCAGGGGGCACGGGCACAAGCGAAAGCGCGGGGGATGCCCGGCTGCCTGGGGGCCAGCAGGAGGGCGGCACCCGGCGAGGGGCGGCGTCACCCTGGGCTGGTGACTGTCATTGGGAGGCCTTCCGGCGCGGCGGTGCAACGCCCTGGGTCGCGGCCGGGACCGGCGGGTCCGGGCGGTCGCGCTGGGCCAGGAGCCAGTCGCAGAAGAGGCGCGCGGCCGGGCGCAGCCGCCGGTGCGAGGGATGGACCACGAAGTAGCTGGCGCGGGTGGGCACGATGGGCCCGGCCAGCCGGATGAGCCGGCCGTCCGCGAAGTAGGGCGTGACGATCTTCTCGCGCGCCAGCGCCGCGCCCAGGCCCTGCACCGCGGCCATCAGCGCGCCGGTGGTGTCGCTGAAGCTGTAGCGCTCCTCGACGCGCACCCCGCGAACGTCCGCCGAGCGGAACCAGTCCTGCCAGCCCTGGCGGGAGAGGTCCCCGATGAGCGGGAGCTTCGCCACGTCCGCCGCCTCGCGCACGTGCTCGATGCCCGCGAGCCGCGGCGAGGCCACGGGGAACAGGGCGTCGTCCATCAGGGGCTGCGCGCTCAGGCCCGGCCAGGGGGGCTGGCCGTAGCGGATGCCCAGGTCCGGTCCGCCCTCGTCGAAGCGGGTGAGCGCCATCTCCGTGTCCACGTGGATCCGGACGCGCGGGTGCAGGGCCGTGAAGCCTGACATGCGCGGCAGCAGCCACGCGTACGTCAGCGAGTGCACGGTGGTGACGCGCACCACGGCGTCCTCGTCCCGCGAGTGCTTGAGGCTCCCGAGCACGTTGTCCATGTCCGACAGCGCGGAGCTGGCGCGTCCGCGAGCTGGCGCCCCTCGGCCGTCAGCGCCACGCCCCGGGCATGCCGCTGGAAGAGCACGACCCCCAGCCGGTCCTCCAGCTTGCGCACGTGGTGGCTGACCGCGCTGGCGGTCAGGTGCAGCTCCTCCGCCGCGCGGGCGAAGTTCTGGTGGCGGGCGGCGGACTCGAAGGCCGCCAGGGCGGGGAGCAGGTCGGTGCGCAGGGTCATGGGCCGAGCCTCAAATCTGGCTCATGTCTGACACGGAAACGATGCGCTTGTGAAGCGCGGGGTCCGGCGTGAAGAAGGGGCCAGACAGAAGTCAGATTCCTTTCTCGCACGAGGGGGCCGCCATGAGCGCTTCCGTTCCCACCCATCCCCAGGCCGTGACTCCTCCCTTCAACCGGGCGTGGCTCACGCCCCTGGAGCTGGGCGGGCTGGCCGCCATCTGGGGCGCGTCCTTCCTGTTCCTGCGCATCGCGGCGCCGGCCTTCGGTCCCATCCCCCTGGTGGCGCTGCGCCTGGTGCTGGGCTCGGCGGTGCTGATGCCCTTCCTCTGGCGCGCGCGCTCGGCCATCCGCCCCGCGCTGTGGCCCCGGCTGGCGCTGGTGGGCGTCATCAACGCGGCGGTGCCCTTCTCGCTCTTCGCCTGGGCCGCGCGGCAGGCCCCCGCGGGCGTCGGAGCCATCACCAACAGCATGGCGGTGCTCTTCACGGCGCTGGTGGCGTTCGTCTTCTACGGCGAGCGCATCGGGGGCCGGCGCGCGGTGGCGCTGCTCGCGGGCTTCGCCGGGGTGGTGGTGCTGGCCAGCGGCAAGGCCGCGGGCGCGAGCGTCGCCTGGGCCGTGGCGGCGGGGACCACGGGCGCGTTCCTCTACGG
>NZ_JBKGHJ010000394.1:0-8189 GCF_046520365.1 Corallococcus sp. 4LFB | reverse complement strand
GCCTCCGCGGCGGACTCCGGCGGCACCAGCGCGTTGGGCCCCCGGCCGATGAGGTCCTCGCGGCCCGCGAGCCGCAGCGCCTCCCGCGCCAGCGGCCAGTGCTCCGGGTTCCAGTAGAGCAGGAGCGCCTTCTGCAGCCGCTTCTCGCGCAGGCCCTTCGCCGTGTACACGGGCTCCATCTTCAGCGGGTCCAGGCCCGTGTAATACATGGCCGTGGCCACCGACATGGGCGTGGGGATGAAGTCCTGCACCTGCCGGGGCCGCTTGCCCTTCTCCTTCAGCCACTGCGCCAGCAGCACCATGTCCTCCAGCGTGGAGCCGGGGTGGCCGCTGATGAAGTACGCGATGTCGTACTGCTCCTTGCCCGCGTCCTCGCTGGCGCACGCGAACATGTGCTGGAAGCGCTCGAAGCTCTCGATGCCGGGCTTCTTCATCTTCTCCAGCACGCGCGGCGACACGTGCTCCGGCGCCACGGACAGCTGGCCGCCCACGTGGTGCGCCGCCAGCTCCTTCACGTACTCCGGCGAGCGCTCCGCCAGGTCGTACCGCACGCCGCTCGCGATGAAGACGTGCTTGATGCCCGGCTCCTCGCGCACCTGCTTCATCAGCGAGATGAGCGGCCCGTGGTCCGTCTGGAGGTTCTCGCACACGCCCGGGTGCACGCAGGACAGCTTGCGGCAGCGGCTCTCGATGTCCTCGCTCTTGCACTTGAGCTTGTACATGTTCGCCGTGGGGCCCCCCAGGTCGGTGATGGTCCCCCGGAAGTCCCCCATGCGCCGCACCTCGCGCACCTCGCGCAGCACGCTCTGCGCGGAGCGGCTCTGGATGACGCGCCCCTCGTGCTCCGTGATGGAGCAGAACGTGCAGCCGCCAAAGCACCCGCGCATCAGCACCACCGAGTGCTTCACCGTCTCGTAGGCGGGGATGGGCTCCTTGTACATGGGGTGCGGCACGCGGTTGAACTTGAGGTCATACAGCTCGTCCATCGCCACCGTGGACGTGTCCCCCGGCTTCTGTCCGGCGCCGTCCTCCAGCGGCCGGGCGGGCGGGTTCATGAGGATGGCGCGGTTGCCGTGGCGCTGCGCGATGGCGCGCGCGTTGCCGGGGTTGGTCTCCAGCTGGAAGTCCCGGCTCATCACCGCGAAGGCGCGCGTGTCCGCCACCACCTCCTCGTAGGAGGGCAGCACCACCACCTTGTCGCGGTCCGCCGCGCGCTTCGCCGGGTCCGCCTCCAGGGCTTTCATCGCCGCGTCGTTGATGAGCCGCGCGGTGCCCCGGATGTCCGTCAGGTCCTCGATGCGCTCGCCCCGGTGGAGCCGGTCGGCGATCTCCCAGATGGGCCGCTCGCCCATGCCGAACACCAGCAGGTCCGCCTTGGCGTCGAAGAGGATGGAGCGGCGCACCTTCTCGCTCCAGTAGTCGAAGTGCGCGATGCGGCGCAGGCTGGCCTCGATGCCGCCCAGCACCACCGGCACGTCCGGGAAGGCCTCGCGGCAGCGCTGCGCGTAGACGATGGAGGCGCGGTCCGGCCGGCAGTTGGTGCGCCCGCCCGGGCTGTACTGGTCCTCCGAGCGGTTCTTCTTCTGGGCCGTCAGCCGGTTGAGCATCGAGTCCAGGTTGCCCGCCGCCACCCCGAAGAAGAGGCGCGGCGCCCCCAGCGCCTTGAAGGGCTCCGCCGAGTGCCAGTCCGGCTGGGGGATGAGCCCCACCTTGAAGCCCCGCCCCTCCAGGAAGCGCGCGATGAGCACCGGGCCGAAGGCCGGGTGGTCCACGTAGGCGTCGCCGCTCACGATGATGATGTCGCATTGCTCCCACCCCCGGGCCTGCATGTCGGCGCGGGTCACGGGTAGGAACGGGTGGGCGTAGCGCGGGGGGATGGAGGCCATGGGCGTGTTCCCCTCAACAGCGGGGGAGGGCCCAACCAACCCCATCAGGGCGGGCGCTGTCCACTGCGACGGCCGCCTGCCCTCCTGCGCTCCGGGGGAACGGCAACCCGCAAGGTCGTCTAAACCCAGACAGACCGTGCGCCGTTTCTTGACTCCTCGCAAAGACAGACAGCGGGGTCATTCAGGATCCATCGGGTGTCTGCGTGCACCTGGACCTGGGTACAGCTTTGCCCGTATTGCTTGAAAAGTACGTTCATGGCAAAAAGACTGCTCACGGGCCCTGGCTGTCATTGTCTGGCGTCGGGTTCCGCCTTCCCCCTCAGCTGGCACCGCCCTGTCTTGGAGACAATCATGTCCTTGCGCCGTCCGCTTTCGCTGTTCGCCTCCCTGTTGCTGCTGGGCGGCTGTGGTACCGAGTCCGCGGAGGAGCGCGCGGCCGTGGGCGAGGCGCGGTCGGCGTTGCACACGGGCATCGACCTGTCGGTGTCCGGGCTGGGCGTGACGTGCAGCGACGGAGCGGTGGCGACGGTGACGGGGGCCATCGTCAACGAGGCGCCGACGGGCATCGACCCGTCGGTGGCGGGCATCTACGCCGGGGACCCGGCCCAGGGCGGCACGCTGCTGGCGACGGTGAACGTGCCCTGGCTGGTGGGCAAGGAGCGCTACGCGTTCGAGGTTCCGGTGCAGGTGCCGGAGGGCGCGCAGCAGCTGTTCGTGGTCGCGGACCATGTGAACTTCTTCCCGGAGGACAGCGAGGAGAACAACACCGGGTCGGTGACGCTGGCGGCTGGCGGAGGCTGTCTGGTGAACCAGGCGCCGGTGGCGCTGTGCCAGAACGTGACGGTGACGGCGGACGCGTCGTGCGGCGCGACGGCGTCCATCGACAACGGCTCGTATGATCCGGACGGCTTCCCTCAGCCGTTGAGCCTCGCGTACAGCCCCGCGGGCGTGTACCCGGTGGGCACGACGCCGGTGACGCTCACGGTGTCGGATGGGATGGACTCGGCCTCGTGCTCCGCCACGGTGACGGTGGTGGACGCGACCCCGCCGGTGGCCGGGGCGAGCAAGGACCTGGTGCTGCCGCGCTCGCTGAGCGCGGACTACAAGACGGTGACGCTGGCGGACTGCGCGCAGCCGGCGGCGGACACCTGCGGCGGGACGCTGGACCTGCAGCAGGCGGGCTCCATCGTCCGCGTGGAGTCGGACGAGACCGAGGACGCGCTGTTCAGCCTGGCCCTCTTCAAGTGCAGGGACATCGTGCTGAGCGCGAACCGCAAGTCCGCGCAGCTGCGCGCGGAGTCCAGCCTGCTGGGCAACGGCCGCGTCTACACGGTGGTGTACTCGGTGGAGGACGCGTCCGGGAACGCGACCCTGGGCAGCTGCAAGGTGAAGGTGCCCAGCCTCCAGGGCGTCCTCTCCGTGGGCGTGGGTCCCGCGTACTGCCAGGGCACGGATTGCCCGGCGGGCACGGGCGGTGGGCTGCTCTGCCCGCTGCTGTAGTCCCCGCGGGGCCTTCCAGCGGTGGATGACGGCCCGGGTCCGCGAGTGTGCGCGGCCCGGGCTTCACCAGGGGTGCAGGCGTGCGAGGGAGCCCGCGCGTGCGTTGACGGGGATCGACGCCTCCCCTAGCTTGGCCGGCTTCCCGGCACCGCCACTTCCGAGGTGAGGAAGGGCCCGTGCCGCGAGCACCCCGTATGATGCGCAGGACGGACGAGGAGTCGGGTCAGGGGGAGGCGCCGCGGGACGAGCGTGCTCCGGATGACCTCATGCCCGTGCTCCGCGTGGAGTACGACACCGACGTCCAGGCGGGCCCGTCCGCGCCCGTGCTCCGGGTCCGCTCGTCCTGGCCCCCGGCGGAGTCGGAGCCGGAGTCGGAGGACGCACCGCCCGCGCCGAAGCCGGCCCGGGGCGTGTCCCGGCCGAAGACGCTGACCTTCCGCGAGCTGGACTCCGCCGCGCTCGCGTCCATGCCGGGCTCCCACCGCGTGAACCGCGCGCTGCCCGTGCGGCCCGTCGCTCACGGGGACGAAGCCACGGGCCCCGCACCGGAGCCTTCGGGCGCGGCACTGCCGGTCCGCCCACCGAAGCCGCCCGCGCCGAACCTCCTCCGCGTGGATGACCCGGCCGACGCACGTCCTCCCGAGGAAGCACCGGCCCGCGACGTCTCCGCCTCCGGCGACGTCACCCCCGCGGAGCGCGAGGCCATGCAGGCCGCCGTGTCCTCCGGGCGCCGCCGGGAGCAGTGGGTCGCTCCGACCTACCTCCCCGAGGACCTGCGCGACGCGCTGGTCGCCGAGCGCAGCCAGTACCGCGCGCAGCGGCTCCAGGAGGCCCGTGAGGTGGGCCTTGCCGGGCCCGGCGTGCTGGGACTCGTGCCCGTCCCCGCGTCGGATCCGGACTGGTCCGGTGGCTCGCTGCTCGGCTTCCTGGGCGAGGAGCTGGTCTTCGCCGGCAACATCGTCCACCTGGACTTCGAATCCGGCCGCGTCTTCGCATCGTCCGACTCCGGCGAGGACCTGGACCGCCGCGTCCTCTCCTGCGAGCGCTGGTGCTACCGGCCCTACGACTTCGCGGAGGCCCTCTGCGCGGCGGCCTCCGCCTACGAGGACCGCGTCCCCGCCCTCACCACCGCGCTGTCACGCGCGAAGGGCGAGCTCCTCCCGTCCACGCCCTCGCCCCGCGACGCGGAGCTCATCCCCGTGGACCGGCTGTGGCGCCAGCCGTGGGGCAGCATCTGGGGACCTCCCGGCACGGGTAAGACGACGGCCGTCGCGGACCTCATCGCCCGCGCCCTGCGCGCCTACCCCAACGAGCGCATCCTCGCGGTGGCCCCCACCAACCGCGCAGCGGACGAGCTGGTCATGCGTGTCAGCGCCCTGCTGGAGCGCGACCCCATCCCGCTCCGCCCCCTGGCCCGCAGCATCTTCCGGGGCGGCACCGGCGCCAGCGAGGCCCTCTCCAAGCTGCCCACCGTGGCGCTCGAGGAGACAAAGACAAGCAAGCTGCTCAACACCATCCAGGAGCGCGAGCGCGAGCTCACCCTGGAGCGCGCCCGGGGCGGCGCCGCGCCGGAGCTGGCCCGCATGCAGGCGGAGCTGCGCACGCTGCGCGGCCGCGTGAAGGACCCCACGCTCAAGGAGGCGGAGAAGGGCGACAGCCCCCTCATGGTGCTCACCGTGCACCGCGCCCTGCGGCTCGTGTCGGAGCTCGAGGGCGAGGAGACCTTCCAGCGGCTCGTCGTGGACGAGGCCGGCATGGTGACGCGCGCCGCGACCGCGCTGCTCGCGCCGCTGGCCAGACAGGTGACGCTCGCGGGCGACCCCAAGCAGATCGGCCCCGTGAGCCGCGCGGCGGAAGGGGCGGGGAAGGGCACCCAGACGTGGCTTCGCGCCAGCGCCCTGTCCCACCTGGAGGACGCGGTGAAGGACGCGGAGCGCCCGGACGTGCTGCTCCTGCGCACCCAGCACCGCATGCACCCGGACATCGCCCGCGTGGTGAGCCACTTCTGCTACGGCGGCGCGCTGGAGGACGGCGACCTCGTGAAGGACCGGGCCCTGAAGCCCCCGCCCGTGCCCGCCTTCCCGTCCCGCGCGATGTGGCTGGTGCTGGACGGCCTGAGCCGCGACGACCGCCGCCTCACGCACGGCCGCGGGGAGACGGGCTCCGGCTACCAGCGCGAGCTGTCCGCGGAGCTCGCCGTGACGCTGGCCCGCCAGGCCGTGCGCCTGGGCCTCACCGTGCTGTGCGTGACGCCCTACCGCGCGCAGGCGGCGCTCCTGCGCAAGCTGGGCAACGCGGCGGGGCTGCGCCACGACATGTTCAGCGCCTCCACCATCCACCGCCAGCAGGGCACCCAGTACGACGTGGTGATGGTGGACACGGTGGCCGGCGGCCGGCCGTTCCCGCCGCACACGCTGGTGCCCATCCTCAACGTCGCCGCCAGCCGCGCGAAGGAGTACCTGCTGGTGCTCGCCTCGCGCGCGGAGGCCCGCGCCTCCCCGGTGCCCGCGCGCTTCCTGTCGCTGCTCCCCCGCGTGCGCGTCCACGCCGGCACGCCGCCGAAGCTGGAGCTGCTGGCCACCCAGCCGCGGCCCCCGCCGCCGCCTCCGCCGCCGCTGGTGCCCATGGGCCTGGGCGGAGAAATCGCCGGCGGCAAGGACACCGGGCCCCTCTTCACGCAGGAGCAGGTGTCCCTCTTCGAGCGCCGCTTCGACGACGGCCACCACCTGGTGCGCGGCGTGGCCGGCAGCGGCAAGACGTACGTGCTGGCGCACTGGGCCGCGCGCTACCTGCTGGAGAACCCGCGCGCCCGGGTGCTGGTGTCCTTCTACAACCGCTCGCTCGCGCCGCTCGTGGACAAGCTGCTCCTGGAGGCGCTCACCGTGCGCGCGGGCCCGGCGCAGGCGCGGCCGCTGCGCGCCCAGGTGACGGTGAAGCACGTGGGCGCGCTCCGGCGCCTGGAGCCCCACGCCTTCGACGCCGTCTTCGTGGACGAGGCGCAGGACATGGACGCCAGGGGCCTGGCGTCCCTGCACGCCCTGGTGCGCCCCCGCGTGGACGCGGAGGGGCGCGAGTCGCGCTGCTTCCAGCTGTTCATGGACGACTCGCAGAACGTCTACGGCCAGGTGCCCATCGACCACCTGAAGGAGCAGCTCCCCGAAGGGCTGTCCTTCCGGGGCCGCACCCGCGTGCTCAAGGAGACCTTCCGCGCCACGCGCGACATCCTCGACGTGGCCTTCAACGTGGTGCTGGACCCGCTGCGCCAGCACCGCGTCACCGACCCCGGCATGCGCGAATACATGAAGGCCGGGGAGCTGGCCCGGGAGCGGCTCCTGTGGCTGCCGGAGGAGACGCTGGAGGGCCTCTACCGCGTGCAGTCCACCGAGCGCGGCGGCGTGCTGCCCCAGGTGAAGGACTTCGCCTCCAGCACCAGCGAGGCGCGCTGGGTGGCCAGGGAGATTGCCCGGCTCGTGAGCGAGGAGGGCGTCCACCCGGGGGACATCCTGGTGGTGGCGCCGGTGATGCCCGCGTCGTTCACGGACGCGCTGCGCAAGGCGGGCGTGCCCGCGGAGGCCTACGGCGGCAAGGGCGGACGGGACGCGGCGGACTTCCGGGTGAGCGGCGTGGACCACGTGCGCGCCACCACGGTGTTCTCCTGCAAGGGCCACGAGTGCCCCGTCGTCTTCTTCGCGGGACTGGAGGCCCTGGACTCCATCGAGGCGTGGATGGCCGGAGCCCGCCAGCGCAACGAGCGCGAGAACGAACGCATCCGCCGCGCGATGTTCTACGTGGGGGCCACCCGCGCGATGAAGCGCCAGTACCTCACCGGCGTGCGGGGGGGCCGCTTCCTGCGGGTGGCCGCGTCCTACGTGGAGACGCTGTCCGGCCACCGCCCGCCGGCGCCCTGAAGCGGGGCGCCAGGGGACTTGTTACATCCGCCAGCCGGTGACGCCCGCGCTCTTGCCGAACGCCGGCTGTCCGTACACCTCACGGAAGCGCGCGCGCAGCAGGTCGAACGTCTGCTGGAGATCCGGCGCCGCGGCGCGCGAATCCGGCAGCTGCCCGCCCATCCGCGCGAAGCAGCGGCTCATGGCGCCATCCAGCCACTGCGTCACGGACGCGGTGTCCTGGTCCTGGAGCCGCTCGAACACGGACAGGGCCCGCTCCAGCGTCTCGCCCACCAGCTCCGTGGAGTCGACCGAACTCCCAGCGCAGAGCTTCGCGGCCCGAACCTCCAGGGCCGGACGATGCTTGCGAACAAACTCCCCGAAGGCATGCAGATTCACGGTGACCATTCTTAACCCTTCGCCCCCACGCTGTCAGAACGCTGGCCGCGAAAATCCTTGGCTTCTGGACACCACAAAGCGTGTCGGTGGAAAAGGGTGGTGGGATGATTCATGTATCACTCCCTGTCCTGGCAGGCGAGGCACCGGGGGCATTTCCCCATGCCCATGGGTCGTGCGGGCCACCCCGTGGGCGCGGGCAGACCCAGGGGGCTGGCGTTGTTCTCCGGCGCGTCTTGAAGGAAGGCAGGGGGCATGCGCCGCGCGGTGGAGCTGACGGACATTGGAGGGAATGACGAGGGGCCTCGCGTCCTCCTATTGCCGGGACTGGGGGCCCGTGGATCAGGCTTTCGCGAGCTCGCCCTGCGGCTGACGGACGTCGCGCGCCCCGTCCTGGTTGAATACCCGGAGGGCGAGCATGCGGCGTGCGGCGCGCGGGCGCTGGCGGAGCAGGTGCTGGCGCGTCGCGGGGCCCACGGACGCGGTGGTGGCCAGCTCCTTTGGGGGCATGGTGGCGGCG
>NZ_JBKGHJ010000393.1:0-8192 GCF_046520365.1 Corallococcus sp. 4LFB | reverse complement strand
CCGGGGGGCGCGCTGCGGCGGTGGGTGGAGGAGGCGAAGCAGGCGGAGGCGCTGGCCACGCCGGAGGGCGGCTTCGTGGCGGCCCATGCCTACGTCGCCGGGCTGCTGGCCACGGGCTTCGTGCCCGAGCGCATCACGGGCCACGGCGATGGCGTGTGGCCGGCCCTGGTCGTCAGCGGGGCCGTTCGGCTGACGGACGCGCTGCGCGTGCTGCGCGGAGAGCTGTCGCCGGGCGAGGTGGAGCTGTCGCGGCCATCGGTGCCCTTCGTCGATCCCGTGGGCGGCGGGGTGTGGATGCGGTACGCGCTGGACGCGGACTACCTGCGCGACCTGGTGGCGCGGGCCCATGGCGTGGTGGACACGCTCGTGCCGTGGGTGGAGAGCGCGCGGCTGCTCATCCGCAAGCAGCACTCCTTCCGCAAGCTCGCGGCCGAGTGGGCCCCCGCCCTGGGCGGGCTGCACGCGGGGCTCACCTCACTGCTGGATGGCACCCATCCGCTGAAGGACGTCGAGGACCGGCACCAGCGGCTGCTGTTCGCGTTCGTGAGCGCGGTGCTGTTGCGGTCGCTCCAGCAGAAGTGGGAGCTGGACACCGCGCTGGAGCGGCTGGACCCGGTCCTGCGGGAGCTGCTGGAGCTGGTGTCCGGCGAGGTGATTCCCCGCAGGGAGCTGGTGGAGTTGCTCGCGGTGGAGCAGCCGGACTTCGAGCGCATCGCCACCCTGGCGCACGCGCGTCAGCGCCGGCTGCGGCCGGGGGCGGTGTGCCCGCTGCTGGAGGGACGCAGCGGGCGGCTGCACGAGGTGGGGGACTTCGCGCAGTGGCTGGAGCGCGCGCAGGCGCTCCAGCAGGCGCCCGATACCGGAGAGGACTTCGCGTGCCTCGCGCTGGGGGAGACGACCCTGGCGCGTCCGGCGGAGCTCACCGTGCTGCCCGCGCAGGCGCGCACCCTGGATGACAGCTTCTGGGATACGGCCCTGAAGCTGTGGCTCCGGGGAGTGGACGTGCGCTGGGACGACCTCTATCCGGACGGCGCCTATGCCAAGGTCGCCCTCCCGCTGTACCCGTTCGTGCGTCGCCGGCACTGGATTGAGGACTCGCCGCTGCGCGCCGAGCGCGAGGGCCGGGTGTCCGTGACCGCTGCCGCTCCGAAGTCTTCCGTGCCTGCCCAGGGAGAGGTGCCCGCCGTGTCGAAGTCTTCGCCTCCTCCTGCCCAGCAGGTCGCATCCGCCGCGCCGTCGCTTCCGGCTCCTCGCGCTCCGGCGATTGACGCGCGGGCCTTCACCCGGAAGGTGGAGGCGGAGCTGTTGGCCGCCGGCACGGAGATCCTCCGTGTCGACGCGGGAGCCCTCGGGGCGCACGACAGCCTGGGGGACGTGGGCTTCGACTCGCTGGGGCTCAAGGACTTCGCCGCCCGCATCGAGCGCCAGTTCAAGGTGGACTTCAACCCGTCCCTGTTCTTCTCGCACCCGACCATCGCGAGCATCGCGGAGCACCTCTGGGAACAGTACGGCGAGGAGCTCGCGCGGGCCCAGGCTCCCGCGAACGCCACGCCTGCCGCAGCACCCGCGCCTGGCGCAGCCCCTGCGGAAGCACCCGCGCCTATCGCGGCGCCTGCCTCCGCTGGAGCACCGGCGTCTGCCTCAGCATCCGCGCCTGCCGCAGCGCCCGCGCCTTCGACACACGCGGTGCCCCAGGCCGCCGCGATGGTCGCGACGGAGGCTTCGCGTGCGACGGATGCCGCTCCTGAGTCCCGTGGCTTCCAGAGGGACGCAGGCACGGAGCGGGGCGTCGCGATCATCGGGATGTCCGGTGTGTTCCCCGGCGCCCGGGACGTGGACGAGCTCTGGCGCAGCCTGCGCGCGGGGGAGCACCTCATCTCCGAAGCGCCCACGAACCGGTGGGATTGGAAGGCGTGGGGCGAGGAGGACGGCACCTACCTGCGCTGGGGCGGCTTCGCGCCCGGGTTCGACTGCTTCGACGCGTCGTTCTTCGGGGCCTCCCCGCGCGAGGCGGAGCTGATGGACCCGCAGCAGCGCATGCTGCTCCAGAGCACCTGGAAGGCGCTGGAGGACGCGGGGCTGCCGCCCTCGAAGCTGTCGGGGCGCAACGTCGGCGTCTTCATGGGCGTGTGGTCGCAGGACTACCACCACCGCCTGTCGCATCACGGCCTCCTGCACGCCCAGGTGGAGACCGGCAACGCCCTGACGATGCTGGCCAACCGCATCTCCTATTTCTTCAACTTCCGGGGCCCCAGCGAGGTCCACAACGCCGCCTGCGCGAGCAGCGTCGTCGCGCTCCACCGCGCGGTGCAGTCGCTGCGGTCCGGTGAGTGCGACATCGCCATCGCCGGAGGCGTCAACGTATTGGCCCTGCCGGAGGTGACGCAGAACCTCGCGCAGGTGGGCATCCTCTCCCGCGACGGGCGCTGCAAGACCTTCGACGCGTCGGCGAACGGCTACGTGCGCGGCGAGGGAGCGGTGGTGGTGGTGCTCAAGCGGCTGGACCATGCGGAGGCGGACGCGGACCCCATCCACGCGGTCGTCCGGGGCTCCCGGCAGAACCACGGCGGCCGGGCCAACTCGCTGACCGCGCCGAACCCGAAGGCCCAGGCGGAGCTCATCCTCGGGTCGCTGGACGACGCGGGCTTCGAGCCGGAGACCGTCACGTACATGGAAGCGCACGGCACGGGCACCGAGCTGGGAGACCCGGTGGAGGTGGAGGGCCTGAAGACGGCCTTCACCCAGCTCGCGCGGCGGCGCGGCCGGACGCTGAAGCAGGCGAACTACTGCGGCATCGGGTCCATCAAAACGAACGTCGGGCACCTGGAGTCGGCCGCGGGCCTCGCGGGCGTGGTGAAGGTGCTGATGGCCATGCGCCACGGCGAGCTGCCGGCGAGCCTCCATGTCCAGAAGCTCAACCCGCTGGTCCGGCTGGAGGGCAGCCCCTTCTACATCGTCCACAAGACGCAGCCCTGGACGCGCCTGACGGACGCCGAGGGACGGCCGATTCCCCGGCGCGCGGGCGTGAGCTCCTTCGGCTTCGGAGGCGCCAATGCCCACGTGGCGATCGAGGAGTACGTGACGGCCCGGCCCCAGGGCGTCACGTCGTCGCCCGGCCCCTGGCTCTTCCCCCTGTCCGCCCGGAGCGCGGACCGGCTGAAGGGTCAGGCGGCGCAGTTGATCCGGTTCATCGAGGAGCGCCTGGGCATTGCCCCGGCAGGCACTGGCGCGGCGCGGGGGAGCGCGGAGGACATCGTGCTGTCCGCTGCGTCCGCGGTGCTCGGGATTGCCGTGGACGAGCTGCGCCGCGAGGAGGACTGGGGCGCGACGGCGCTGGGGCCCGCGGGGGTGGCGGAGCTGCTGGGCCGGGTGAACGAGGCCTGCGACGTGGAGCTGTCCTCGTCGGTGCTGAGTGGAAGCCTGTCGTTGAAGCCCCTGGTCCAAGCGCTGGAGGCGCGGGGCGTGGGCCGCGCGGCTGTGCAGGCGGCGCAGGGCCCGGTGGCGGAGCTTCCGCTCGCGGACCTTGCGTACACGTTGCAGGTTGGCCGTGAGGAGATGGAGGAGCGGCTGGCCATCGTGGCGGGGAGCGCCGCGGAGCTGCTCCAGAGGCTGCGCGCGTTCCTGTCGGGGCGTCAGGACGGAGAGACGTTCGTGGGCAGCGCGAAGGGCGCGGGCCGCCGCAACACGCTCCTGAGCGACGACGAGGACGCGCAGGTGATGCTGAGAAGCTGGGCGCGCAAGGGGAAGCTGCCCCGGCTCGCCGAGCTGTGGGTCGGAGGGGCGGGCATCGACTGGGCGGTCCTCCCGCAGGGCGAGGGCTGCCGGCGCATGCCGCTGCCGACGTACCCGTTCGCGCAGGAGCGCTACTGGCTGGATGCGCCGAAGGTGGCGCGGACCTACGTCCCGTCGCCGCTGGCACAGGCCGGCATGGCCCCGGAAGCAGCGCCACCGCGCGCTGGGCAGGTGACACCTCCGGCGTTCGAACGCCCCTCGGGCCACGGCCCCACGCCCGTGTCCGCGCCAGCGACGATGGCGTCACCGCCCGCGTACGCGCCAGTGCCGGCAGCCTCAGCGTTCGCACCCGCGACGATGACAACGCCGCCGGGGTTCGCGCCGACGGCGTGCCTCCTCGGCGTTCGCGCCAGCGACGATGGCAACGCCGCAGGGCTTCGTGCCGACGGCGTCCCACTCAGCGTTCGCGCCAGCGGGTGTGGCCTCGACGCCGGGGTTTTCTCGCGGGACGGTGGGTTTCTCTTCGGGGGTCGATCGCGCGATGGGGCAGGGGCCATCGGCGATGCCTGCGTTCGCGCCCCCCGCGGTCGAGGCTCCGAGAACGGCGTCGGCCTTCGGGCATCCTGGTGCGCCTGCGCCGGCAAGCACGGTGTCGACGCGGCCCGTGGCGGCGCAGCCCCCGGTGGACCTGGGCCGGGCGGTCGAAGGTGAAATCGTGCGCCTCGTCGCGGAGATCCTCGGGATGCCGGAGGACCGCATCGACCGCGAGCAGCAGTTCGCGGAGTACGGGATCAACTCCATCATGGGCATCGGTCTGGTCAACAGCCTCAACCGGACCCTGGGCCTGTCCCTGCGCACGACGACCCTCTTCGACTACCCGAACGTCTTCCGCCTCCGGGACTTCCTCCTGAAGACCCACGCAAGCGCCGTGGAGCGAGCCTTCGCCGCGAAGGCCCCGCCGCCGCAGGCCGCGCCTCCCGAGGTCGACCTCGCGGACCGCCAGGTCTTAGAGGCCCACCTCCCGACGCCCGAGCCCTCACCCGTGGCGTCGTCGGACATCGCCGTCATCGGGCTCGCGGGACGCTTCCCGGGAGCCCCGAACGCGCGTGCCTTCTGGAAGCTGCTGGAGTCCGGCCGGAGCGCCATCACCGAGGTCCCCGCGAGCCGCTGGGACTGGACCCGGCACTACGATCCGGATCCGATGAAGCGCGACAAGACCCACTGCAAGTGGGGCGGCTTCCTCACCGACATCGACAAGTTCGACGCGCGCTTCTTCGGCATCACCGGCCGCGAAGCCGAGCTGGCCGAGCCGCAGCAGCGCGTGTTCCTGGAGGAGTGCTGGAGCGCGCTGGAAGACGCCGGCTACGCCACCGACGAAGCCTCCCGGCTGCGCGTGGGCGTCTTCGCCGGAGTGAACGCGGGCGACTACACCCTCAACCTCCAGCAGGCCGGAGTGCAGACCGAAGCGCAGGCGCTGGCGGGCAACGACTGCTCCGTCATCCCCGCGCGGCTGTCCTACTTCCTCAACCTGAAGGGCCCGAGCATCTCGCTCGACACCGCCTGCTCCTCCTCGCTCACGGCCATCCACCTCGCGTGCCGGAGCCTGCTCGCGGGCGACTGTGAGATGGCGGTGGCGGGCGGCGTCTTCATCGCCGTGACGCCGTCGTTCTACATCAAGACCAGCAACGCCGGCATGCTGTCCCCGAGCGGCCAGTGCCGCACGTTCGACGACGGCGCGGACGGCTTCGTCCCCGGAGAGGCCGCGGCGGCCGTCGTCCTCAAGCCGCTGGCGGCGGCCCTGCGCGACCGCGACCACATCTACGGCGTCATCAAGGGCACGGGCGTCAACCAGGACGGCAAGACGAACGGCCTGACCGCGCCCAGCGCCCTGTCGCAGGAGGAGCTGGAGCGCTCCGTCTACGAACGGGCCGGCGTGCACCCCGAAACCCTCAGCTACGTGGAAGCGCACGGCACGGGCACCCGGCTGGGGGACCCCATCGAAGTGCAGGCCCTGACGAACGCCTTCCGAGCATCGACGGACCGCACGCGCTTCTGCGGCCTGGGCTCGGTGAAGACGAACGTGGGCCACACGGCCGCGGCGGCCGGTGTCACCGGGCTGATCAAGCTGCTCCTGTCGTTGGAGCACGGCCTGCTGCCGCCAAGCCTCGGGCTGGAGCGCGAGAACGAGCACATCGACTTCCAGTCGAGCCCCTTCTACGTCGTCCGCCAGCTCCAGCCGTGGCCGCGCCAGGAGGGCCGTCCGCGCAGGGCGGCGCTCAGCTCGTTCGGGTTCAGCGGCACCAACGCCCACCTCGTGCTGGAGGAGGCGCCCGCCGTGGCCCACGCCACGGGAGAGGTGCCGGACTCCCACTCCCTCATCGTCCTGTCCGGCCGGACGGAGGAAGCCCTCCTGCGCCGGCTGCGGGACCTGGAGGGATGGCTGGAGGCGGAGGGCGCGGTGGCCTCGCTGGAGGACGTCAGCCACACGTTGCTCCTGGGCCGCCGCCACTTCGCGGTGCGGGCCGCCTTCGTCGTCCGGAACGTCGCCGAGCTGCGCGAGCAGCTGCGGGAGGCCCTGCGGCAGCCGACGGGCGCGCGGGGGACATGGTTCGCGGAGGTGGCCAACGTCACCTCGCGTCCGCCGGTGGACGCGGCTGCGGACGAGGCGCGCTGGCGGGAGGCACGTGCCTCCGGAGCGCGCTTCGCGGAGCAGCTCCACGCGCTCGCCACGGCGTGGTTGAAGGGCGGCTCCGTGGAGGGCACGCGCCTGTTCGCGGGCCGTGAGCGCCGTCGCGTCTCGCTGCCGACGTATCCCTTCGCCCGGACGCGCCACTGGATTGGCGAGCCCGCGCGCGACGCGCATCTGTTGCTCGGAGCCGTGGAAGCGGGAGGCACGCTGGACACGGGGCTCGTCTTCACGCGGCGCCTGCCCGAGGAGGCCTGGGTGGTGGCGGAGCACCGGGTGCGCGGACACGCCATCCTCCCCGGCGTCGCGTATCTGGAGATGGCGCACGAAGCGGCGCGCCAGGCGCTCGGGCCCGGGCAGTACACGCTGCGTCGCGTGGTGTGGCTGCAGAAGCTGGCGGTGGAAGGAGCGGGGCGCGACGTCCGCCTGACGCTGCGCCGGGGCGAGTCCGGCCGGCTGGACTTCCTGGTGCAGAGCCAGGGGGCCGAAGGGGAAGCCTGGACGACCCACGCCCAGGGAGAGCTCCACACGGGCGCGCAGCCCGAGGCGGGCCCGCGCGTGTCCCTGGCGGAGCTGCGGTCGCGGTGTGAGCGGAGGCTCGACGCGCCGGAGCTGTACCAGCGTTACGAGGGAATCGGCCTGCGTTACGGCGAGAGCTTCCGGAGCGTGAGGGAGGTCCGTTGTGGCGCGACGGAGGCGCTGTCGCATCTGGCGGTGAACGGGAAGCAGCGGGAGGAGTGGAGCCAGTGGGGCCTGCCGCCCGGCATGCTGGACGGCGCGATGCAGAGCGTCCTCGGCGTGGTGGAGCAGGCGCCCGGGACCACGGTGATGCCCTTCGCGGTGGAGGAGGTCGTGCTCCGCCGTGCGGTCCCGACCGAGGCCTTCGCCGCCATCAAGCAGCTCGGGCGCCTGCGCTACGACGTCGCAATCCTCGACGCGAACGGAGAGGTCTGCGTCGAGCTGAACGAGGTGACGCTGCGGGAGTGGCGCGACACGAAGCCGCAAGCCGCCGCGAAGCCGGAGCCGTCCGTGAAGGCCGAAGCGCTGCTGTACGCGCCCAGGTGGGAACCGAGCCCCGCACCGGCGCGGGCCCACGAAGGAACCACCATGACGCAAGGCGCGCGAGTGGTGCAGGTAAGCCACGAAGGCAGCGCAATGACGGAGGAGACGCGGGCTCCAGGCCACGTATCGGGCGCGCGCGTGGTGCTGGTGGGACACGAAGGCAGCGCTGAATTGGAAGAGGCCCTGGCGCAAGCGCACGCGGCGGAGGGCGTGGTGCGGGTGAGGCTGTCGGAGCGCACGCACCGGCACGGCCCGGGCCAGTGGGAGTGGAACCGGCGTGACGAAGCCGGAGCGCAGGAATGGCTACAAGAGGCCGGAGGCCTGACGCGGCTGTACTTCCTGGGAGGCGCGGACGCGAAGCCCACGGCCAGCGTGGAGGACGAAGCCGCACTGGAAGCCAGCCAGGAGCGGGGCGTGGTGGCCCTCTTCAGTCTGGTGAAGGCGCTGAGCATGCACGGCTGGGCGCTCAAGCCTCTGGAGTTGAGGGTGGTGACGGTGGGCGCGCACCGGGTGGTGGAAGGAGAGAGCCCGCGTCCCTGGGGCGCGAGCGTGCAGGGCTTCGCCAAGGCGGTGGCGAACGAGTACCCGGCCCTGCGCGTGAGCTACGTGGACGTGGGTGTCGAGGACATCGCACGGAGCCAGTGGGTCGACGGAGTAGTGGGAGAGGAAGGGGACGGGAAGGGCGCGGACGTGGCGCTGAGGCAGGGGCGCC
>NZ_JBKGHJ010000392.1:0-8196 GCF_046520365.1 Corallococcus sp. 4LFB | reverse complement strand
AGGGAGGCGGGGCCCGGGCGGGCAGGGGCCGCCGCCGCGGTGGCCTTCCGGCCTTCCGCCTGACGCAGGACGATGGCCGCGGCGATGACGTGCTCGCACGGGTCCGCCTTCCCCCGGCAGTCGCACTCCCAGATTTCGTCCTCGGGGTAGAGGGTGGTGGTGAGCGGGGTGGGGCGGCCGGGGATGCGGACGCGGAGGACGACCTCCTCCTCGTCCACGGACTGCACCGACACGACCCCCGCGCGCGACAGGGCCTGTCCGGCGGACCACGTGGCCGGGCCTGACTCCTCCCGGATGGCTTCGAGCAGTTCCGCGAGCGCCGACATACGAGGGGCGATTCCCTAGCCCCGCGCACGGCCTGGCGCAAGCAACGGGGCGAGTCGCTGTGACACCGCGAGATACACGCCCCGGCGCTTCTGTAACGGTCCGCGCTACAGGCCCCAGGGCACGCGTGTCACCCGGGAGGGGGGCTTTCCGAGGAGCGCCTCGAAACCTTGGAACATGGCGTGACAGGTGCATGACGCACGGCCTGGAGCGCGCGTCCGGTGCTTCCCTGTTGCCGCCGGCCGGACTCCCCGCGTCTCCATCCGATGTGCGCGAAGCAGACAGTGCCCCCCACACAGTCGAGGTCCCACATGCACCTGAAGATGACGAGTCGCCTCCTGGCGGCTGCGTTCCTGAGCCTGGTTGCCGGTTGCCAGGGTGAGCCGACGCAGGCTCCGGAAGGTTCGCAGTCCGCGCAGCCGCTCTCCGCCGCGGCGGAGTGCGTCCAGCGGTTTGACGGCATCACCACCTGCGCCAAGGGCAACGCGGCCCTGAGCGCTTCCGAGAAGGGCGTGCAGGTCACCGGGCTGAAGGACGCCAAGACGGACGGCGTCTCCAGCACGTTCAACGACGCCATCACCTGGTCGCAGGACGCGCAGGTCCGCATTGGCAGCGCCACGGGCGGCATTGCCCTGGCCGCGCGGGATGGCGACCAGGTCGTCAGCACCCTGCGCATGATTCCCGGCAAGGACCGCCAGGTGCAGGTGGCGCCGGGCTTCACCGGTTCGCCCTCCGGCGCGTTCCGGATGAACGTCTACAACAATGGCAACCTCGTCGGGACGACCGCCCAGCCGCAGTCGATGATCATCATCTTCTACAGCTGGTGGGACTTCCTCGACTGGTACTACTGGCACTGGGACTTCTTCTCCTTCCGCACCACGACGGGCGGGGGCGTGGGCCAGGACGGCGCCTGCGGCTGGCGCCTGCACGCGGCCAACACGACCTTCCGCGTGAAGCTCGCGGACGGGAAGGAAGTCGTCGGCGACACGGCGGAGTTCATCGAGGAGATCGGCGACGGCGCCTATCCGTACCGCCACTTCTCCGGCATCGACGTGAACGCCAGCGCCACGGACTTCCTCATCACGGGCGAGTCCTTCGGCCAGGAGAAGTAGGCTTCACCTCCACCGGGCGGGGCCCTTGCGTCCCGCCCGGTGGGCTGTCTGTCTGAGCCTTCCCCCCGAGGAGTCGTGACGATGCGCGTACCCTGGTCCCTCGCTGGTGTCTCCGCCGGAGCGCTGCTCATCGGCGCCGCGTGGGCCACCGTCGTCCGCCGCCCCGAACCCCTGCTGCTGGGCGCGCTGCCCCCCGTCGCCCTGCCGCACGTGGAGCAGTCCGGCGGCGCCACCACCGTGACGGACACCGGCCGCAACGCCTTCGGGCGCGCGCCCATGAACATGCCGCGCTCGCGCTGGCCGGACTTCTACGCGGGCAAGGGCGTCTTCGACCGCGACTGGAGCGATTCGCGCCAGCGCCCCGCCGTGGCCGGCCCCTTCTTCAGCGCCACCGGCTGCATGACCTGCCACGTGAAGGACGGCCGGGGACAACCTCCCTCGAGCCCCACGGAGGCGCCCGTCTCGCTGGCGTTCCAGCTGAGCGCGCCCGGCGGCGCCGGTCCCCACCCGCTGTACGGCATGCAGCTGGACCTGCACGCGGTGGAGGGCCAGGTCCCCGAGGGCCACGTCCGCGTCGACTACGAGGAGACGCGCGGCACGTTCGCCACCGGCGAGCCGTACTCCCTCGTGCGTCCGCGCTACCAGTTCCAGGGCCTGGTGCGCGGCCCGCTGGGGGATGGCGCCATGTTCTCCGCCCGCGTGTCGCCCGTGAACTTCGGCCTGGGGCTGCTGGAGGCCCTGCCGGAAGCCGGCCTCCTGGCCGCGCGGACCCCGAGGACCGCGACCACGACGGCATCTCCGGCCGGGCCAACCAGGTGCTCGACGTGGTGACGGGAGAGACGCGCCTGGGCCGCTTCGGGTGGAAGGCCAACCAGCCCACGCTGCGCCAGCAGGTGGCGCACGCGCTCGTCGCGGACATGGGCGTCACGACGACGCTCTACCGCCAGGAGCAGGGCCGGGACGCACCGGGCGAGCCGGAGGTGTCCCAGGACGACCTGGACCTGCTGATGATCTACATGCGCCTGCTCGCCGTGCCGAAGCGGCGCGACTGGGAGGCGCCGGAGGTCCAGCGGGGCCACGCCGTGTTCCGCGCCCTCGGCTGCGCGGCCTGCCACGTCGACACGCCCCAGGAGACGGGGCTGGTGGAGGGCTTCGACGAGGTGTCCCGGCAGGTCATCTACCCCTACACGGACCTGCTGCTGCACGATCTGGGCGAGGGCCTGGCGGACGGGCGTCCGGATGGGCTCGCCACGGGCAGCGAGTGGCGCACGCCGCCCTTGTGGGGCATCGGGCTGGTGGAGTCCGTCAACCGGCACACGCGCTTCCTGCATGACGGCCGGGCCCGCTCCCTGGAGGAGGCCGTCCTCTGGCACGGGGGCGAGGCGGCCGCCGCGCAGGGCAAATACGTGCGGCTGCCCCGGGAGGACCGGGCCGCGCTGCTCGCCTTCCTGAAGTCGCTCTGAGGCACGGGCGGGACGCCCTCCCGTCCGGACGGCGGCCAGGAGGACCGTCGCCTGGAGGGGGCTTCCGCCCTCGGGGGGCACGGAACGGTGGACGGCCCGGGCCCTTGGGCTACCCTGCGGGCCCCCTTCATGCAGCCTCCAGCCCCCATCCCCGACGCCGTGCCTGACGTCCCGCTCGCGGTCGACCTGGACGGCACGCTGGTGCGCACGGACACGCTGCATGAGAACCTGCTCGTGCTCCTCAAGCACGCGCCGTGGCTGCTGCTGCTGGCGCCGCTGTGGGTGCTCCGGGGCAAGGCCTTCTTCAAGGCGGAGGTGGCCCGCCGCGCGCGGCTGGACGTCACGTCGCTGCCCTACAACGCGGAGGTGCTGGCCTTCCTTCGCGAGGAGCACGCGCGGGGGCGGCGGCTCGTGCTGGCCACGGCCGCGGACCGCGGCATCGCCGACGCGGTGGCCGCCCACCTGGGCCTCTTCGACTCGGTGGTCGCCAGCGAGGCCGGGGTGAACCTGTCCGGCGCGCGGAAGCTTCAGCGGCTGCGCGAGCTGCTGGGCACCTTCGACTACGCGGGCAACGACGCGGTGGACCTGCCGCTGTGGCGCGAGTGCCGGCAAGTCATCGTGGTGCACGCGACGGCGGGGGTGCTGCGTCAGGCCCAGGGGCTGGGCCGCCCCGTGCACCGCGTCTTCGAGCCCCCGCCGGCCGGACCGCGCCCCTGGGTGAAGGCGCTGCGCGTGCACCAGTGGGCGAAGAACGCGCTCGTCTTCGTGCCCCTGCTGGCGGCGCACAAGGCCACCCACGGTGGCATGGCCCCGCGCGCGGTGCTGGCGTTCATCGCCTTCAGCCTCTGCGCCTCCAGCGTGTACGTCATCAACGACCTGTTGGATTTGGCGTCGGACCGGCGGCACCCGTCCAAGTCCCAGCGGCCCTTCGCGTCCGGGGCCCTGCCGGTGCGCGCGGGCGTGGTGCTGGCGCCGCTGCTGCTGGGGAGCGCCGCGGCGCTGGCGCTGGCGACGCTGCCCCTGGCGTTCTCCGCGCTCCTGGCCGCGTACTTCGTCCTGACGCTGGCGTACTCGCTGCGGCTCAAGCAGGTGGTGATGCTGGACGTGCTGGTGCTGGCGGGCCTCTACACCGTGCGCATCTTCGGCGGCGCGCTGGCGGTGGGGGTGCCCACGTCCAGCTGGCTGCTCATGTTCAGCACGTTCCTCTTCCTGTCGCTGGCCCTGCTCAAGCGGCTGAGCGAGGTGCGGCGGCTGCGCCAGTCCAACGAGACGTCCGCGCACGGGCGCGGCTACCTGGCGCAGGACTACGAGCAGCTCGCGAGCCTGGGCGCGGCGGCGGGCCAGGTGTCCGTGCTGGTGCTGGCCCTCTACATCACCAGCAAGGAGGTGACGGCGCTGTATGCCCATCCGGAGCGGCTGTGGCTGCTGTGCCCGGTGATGCTGTACTGGGTGGGCCGCATCTGGGTGCTGGCGCACCGGGGGCTCGTGAACGAGGACCCGCTCGTCTTCGCGCTGCGCGACCGGGTCAGCTACGTCGTGGGCGCGGTCGCGGCGCTGGTGCTGTGGGTGGCGACGTGACGGGGGCGTGGCGATGAGCACGTCGGACTCCTGGGGCCGCTTCCCCCGCGTGGAACAGCGGACGCGCGCGCTCGTGTGGCGCTCGGACGCGCTGCCCCGGGTGGACGGGCCGGTGCTGCCGCATGGCCTGGGCCGCAGCTACGGCGACTCCTGCCTCAACGGCGGGGGCACGGTGCTGCTCACCGCGGGCCTGGACCGGCTCATCGACTTCGACCCGGCGACGGGCGTGGTGCGCTGCGAGGCGGGCGTGTCGCTGGACACGCTGCTGCGGCTGGCCGTGCCGCGCGGCTGGTTCCTGCCGGTGACGCCGGGCACGAAGTTCGTCACGGTGGGCGGCGCCATCGCCAACGACGTGCACGGCAAGAACCACCACCGGGCCGGGACGTTCGGCCGGCACGTGCGCCGGTTCGAGCTGGTGCGCTCGGACGGCAGCCGCCGGATGTGCTCGCCCGTGGAGAACGCGGACTGGTTCGGCGCGACGATTGGCGGCCTGGGGCTCACGGGGCTCGTCACCTGGGCGGAGGTGCAGCTGACGCCCATCCGCAACCCCTTCGTGGTGCAGGAGACCGTCCCGTTCGAGAACCTGGACGGCTTCATGCGCGTGTCCGCGGAGTCCGAGGCGGACCACGACTTCACCATGTCCTGGGTGGACTGCCTGGCACGCGGCCGCAAGCTGGGGCGCGGCCTGTTCTACCGGGGCAACTTCGCGCCCACGCAGTTCGACCGGCTGCCCCTGGCCAAGAGCCACCTGTCGCATGGCAGCGGGCTCGCGGTGCCCGTGGACCTACCGGGCTTCTGCCTCAACCGGCTGTCGGTGTCCGCCTTCAACTTCCTGTACTACCACCGCGAGCGGACCAAGCCGTCCCCGCGGCTCGTGCACTACGATCCGTTCTTCTACCCGCTCGACAGCGTGTACGGCTGGAACCGCATCTACGGCCGCCGGGGCTTCCTCCAGTTCCAGTGCGTGGTGCCCCACGCCACCGCGCGCGACGCGCTGAAGGAGCTGCTGGAGCGCAGCGCCCGAGGCGGGCTGCCCAGCTTCCTGTCCGTGCTCAAGACGTTCGGCGACCTGCCGTCGCCCGGGTGGATGTCCTTTCCGCGCCCGGGCTACACGCTGGCCCTGGACTTCGCCAACCGGGGGGAGAAGACGTGGCGGCTGGTGGAGGAGCTGGACCGCGTGACGCGTGAAGCGGGCGGCGCGGTGTACCCCGCCAAGGACGCGCGCATGAGCCCGGAGAGCTTCGCGGCGTACTTCCCCCAGCGCGAGCGGTTCTCCGCGTACATCGATCCCGCGTTCTCTTCCTCCTTCTGGCGCCGGGTGAACCCGGCGTCGCTGCCCCTGCCTTCGCTGGAGGGACGCCAGGTCTCCATCCCATGAAGAAAGTCATCGTCCTCGGCGCCACGAGCGCCATTGCCCAGGCGACGGTGCGGCTGCTCGCCGCGCGCGGGGCTGCGCTGTACCTGGTGGGCCGCAACGCCGCGAACCTGGAGGCGGTGGCCCGGGACGCGGCCACGCGCGGCGCGCCGAAGGTGGAGTTCCGGGCGCTGGACCTGAACGACTGTGAAGCGCACGCGAGCCTGGTGGAGCGGGCGTGGCAGGCCCTGGGCGGGCTGGACGGGGCCGTGCTGGCGCATGGCGTGCTGGGAGACCAGGCGGAGAGCCAGCGCTCGTGGGCCGCGACGGAGCTGGTGCTGCGCACGAACTTCCTCTCCGCCGCGTCGCTGCTGACGGAGCTGGCCAACCGCTTCGAGGCGCAGAAGGCTGGCACGCTGGTGGTGATTTCGTCGGTGGCGGGAGACCGAGGCCGGCAGAGCAACTACGTGTACGGCGCGTCCAAGGGCGCGCTGACCGTGTTCCTCCAGGGCCTGCGCAACCGGCTGGCGAAGTCCGGCGTGGCGGTGGTGACGGTGAAGCCGGGCTTCGTGGACACGCCGATGACGGCGCACGTGCCGAAGAACAAGCTCTTCGCCTCGCCGGAGCAGGTGGCGCGCGGCCTGCTGAAGGCCGCGGACGGACGCAAGAACGAGGTCTACGTGCCCGGCTTCTGGGCGCTCATCATGCTCATCATCCGCGGCATCCCGGAGCCGGTGTTCAAGCGGCTGAAGCTCTAGGTGTCTGCCATTGCCTGAACGGGCAGCCGGTGGAGCGGGGCGCAGTGGGGCGCGTGCGTCTGGAGGAACTGGCGCATCCGCTCCGCGCGGTCCAGGTCCTTCTCCTGGACGGAGGCGACCCGGAGGGCCCAGGCGCTCAGCAGGCGAACCACGATGAGGGGCGAGCCCTCCTGGTGGTGTTCCAGGGTCCGCATGCCCTCCGGCGTCACCGTGCCCGTGAGGACCTCCGCGGAGTGGAGGAGGACTTCGTAGAAGACGCGGCCCGCCTTGGCGCCGGGGAGCGCGGGGTTGAGGTCGGCCATGGCGAGGGCTTCCCGCGCGAGCGTCAGTCCCCGCTCGGGATCGTCCTTGCAGAGCAGGTGGAGGAGCGCGTCCATGCCCCGCTCCATGGCCTGGAGCAGGGGCGCCTTGCCCCGCCAGTTCACCTGGTTCAATTCGTGGCGGGCCAGCGCGTCCTGCCCGTAGAGGATCCTCGCCAGGGCATGCCTCTGCGCTCGCAGCAGGTCCACGTCGGGGAACGGGCTGGTCGGGGGAAGGAGCTCGTCCGTGAGCCGGAGGTAGGCCTCCGGGCCCGGCTGCAGGAGCGCCTCGGCTTCCTTCCTGCGCACCTTGCGAGCCTGGAGCTGCCGCCAGAACAGACTCGCGCCCAGGACCGTGGAGACGAGGGTGAAGATGGCAATCAACGTCGGGACCCACTCCGGCTGGAGCGTGGGCGACGGGGTCGGCTGACTCCTTCCCGGGTGCGTGGGATTGGAGAAGAAGACGTAGAAGCCGCCGTAGAGCGCCAGCAGGGCGGCCCACAGGAGCAGGAGCTTCAGGAACGGATGGGAGCCCAGACGCCCCAGCAGCGGCAGCTTGCGGAGCTGGTCCTTGGTGGCATTCCGGAGATAGCGATTGTTCTCTTCGCGTGACATGCGCGGACCGTAACCTGTTTCCACTCCGTGCCTGAAAGACAGACACGGAGTGGAGGCGGGCTTCAACTGCCGGTGGCCTCCTGCTTCGGGGCGGCGGACAGGGCCGTGCGCAGGCGCTCGACGACGGGCGCGAGGTGCGGGTCCTGCATCAGGGCGTGGTGGCCGCCGGGGACGGTGTGCACCTCCAGGCCGCCACGGACGAGGGGCTCCCAGCCGCGGTGACGCGGGAGGGAGGCGGGGGCTTCGCCAGCGCTCAGGAGCAGGGCGGCGCCTTCATACGGCCGGGGTACGTACTTCTCCTGGGCGAAGAGGTTGGAGCGGAAGACCTGGAAGAGGGCGCGCAGCTGGGCGGGCCCGGAGTGCGCGTCGAGGATGCGCGCCCGGAGTCCTTCCTGGAGCAGGTGGTCCAGCATGGCTTCGTCACTGCCCTGGGCCAGGACGTCGTCGGAGAGGGAGAGCGCCTGGCCGAAGGCGGTGGCCGTGGCGTGAGCGAAGGCGAGCCTCGCGCGGGCGTGGGAGTCGAGGTGCGCGACGTCCTGCGAGGGCTTCGTCAGGCCAGGGACGTGGGTGTCGATGAGGGCGAGCAGGTGCACGGCTTCGCCGGCTTCGCGCAGCCGCTGGGCCATTTCGTAGGCGATGAGTCCGCCCAGGGACCAGCCTCCGAGCTGGTAGGGGCCGTGAGGCTGCACCGTG
>NZ_JBKGHJ010000391.1:0-8200 GCF_046520365.1 Corallococcus sp. 4LFB | reverse complement strand
CGCGCCTGGACGGGCCGCCGCGCGGGCGGGGCGTGCTGCTGGTGGAGGGCGGCCGCTTCCTGCACACCTTCCTGGGCGGAGCGCTGGAGCACGAGGGGCTGCACGTGCTCTACGCCAAGGACCTGGACGACGCGGCGGCGCAGGCCGTGGCCCAGGGCGAGCGGCTGGACGGCTTCGTGGTGGACGTGTCGCGGCTGCCGCGCGAGGCCCTGGCGCTGGCCACGCGCCTGCGCGAGCAGTTCCCGCGCAAGCCGCTGGTCCTGATGTCGCGCGTGGAGGAGGCGCCGGACGTGCTGGCGCGCGCGAGGAGCTGAGCGGCGCGCCGCTGCTGCTCAAGCGGCAATTGGGCGCGGACGAGCTGCTGGCGAAGGTGATGGCGCGCCTGTCGCCGGGCACGGTGCCGCTGCGGCCGCGGAGCGCGTCCCTTCTTCACCGTGGTGGAGTTCAACACGCAGGGCGGCCCCTCGCTCAGCGGCTTCAGCCACGACGCCAGCCCCCAGGGCCTCTTCGTGCGCACGCTCACGCCCGCGCGCGAGGGCTCGCGGCTGTCCCTGCGCCTGGTGATGGCCGGGCAGCGCACCCCCTGCGAGGCGCAGGCGGTGGTGGCGTGGTGCAACCCGCCCGGGATGGGCAGCGCGTTCCGCTCGCAGACGGGCATGGGCCTGCGGCTGGAGGGCATGGACGCGCAGCTGCAGCAGCGCTTCGTGCGCTTCGTGCCCCAGACCCTCGGTTTTCCCACCGCGGGCCCCGTGCGCGCCTCAGGTTTCTGAGAGCGGCGGACGCTCCCGCGCACGTCCCAACCCCCCGCAATCACACACGCCGGACACCGGATTCCCCCCTGGCATGCGCGTGGCAAAGCGCTGCGCCCCGCGAGGCTTTCGAGGGAGGAATCACGCATGCGTTGGAGTCTTTTCGGAACGGTGGGGCTCACGCTCCTGGCGGTGGGGTGCGGTGACGGTGGGAACAAGGCGCCGGACGGCCTGGACAACGAGCCGGTGCAGCAGGCGCTGAAGCTGGAGTCCTTCAACGCGTGCTCGGCGCTGGAGCGGTACATCGAGGACACCGCGACGAAGCAGATGCGCGCGAGCCTGGAGCAGCAGAAGCCCGGCTATTGGGACCGCTTCGGCCGGGGGCGCGGCGGCGGCGTCTTCGGCCCGATGCCCGCGGAGGACGCGGCGGGCGGCGGGAGCGTGACGTCCGGCGGCGGCAGCCAGGCGCCCAAGGACTCCACGGGCACCAACAACCAGGTGGAGGGCGTGCACGAGTCCGACTTCGTGCAGAACGACGGCACGCGCATCTTCGTGCTGTCGGGCAACCGGCTGTACGCGCACCGCTCGTGGCCCGCGGAGCAGCTCACGCTGGCCTCGACGCTGGAGGTGGAGGGCTGGCCCCGGGAGATGCTGCTCGACGAGCACCAGCGGCTGGTCATCATCTCGCAGGTGGCCCAGTCACTGCCGGGCGTCCCGGCGAAGACGAACGGAGGGGTGGGCGGAGGCATGGCCCCCATCGCGGACATCGCCTGCTTCGGCTTCGGCTGCGGCTACTACAACGCCGACAGCACCAAGGTGACCACGGTGGACGTGTCGGACGTGGCGCACCCCACGGTGGTGGATCAGCTCTACCTGCCCGGCGTCTTCAACCAGGCGCGCCGCGTGGACAGCAACGTGCGGCTGGTGCTGTCGGACGCGTTCCGCTGGCCGGAGGACGTGAAGTTCTGGGTGGACTACTCGGAGGACCTCTACAGGGACGAGGACAAGCTCACCCAGGCCATTGACGCGCTCATCAAGCGCAACGAGAAGCGCATCCGCGCCAACACGCTGGACCAGTGGCTGCCCGCGGGCCGGCACGTGGACGCGGCGGGCGTGACGACGGCGCTGCCCACGTCCTGCGGTGACTTCTACCGGAGCAACGCGCCGTCCGCGTTGGGCTTCGTGACGGTGGCCTCGCTGGACCTGGACGCGCGCACCGCGGCGCCGGGGCGCACCAGCCTGGTGGCGGAGCCGGGCACGGTGTACGCGTCGAAGCAGTCGCTGTACCTGGCGCACCCGCACTACTGGTGGTGGCCGCTGCCCGGGCAGAAGGACTTCACCTACCTGCACAAGTTCGACCTGAGCCAGCCGGGCCGCGCGGTGTACGCGGGCTCCGGCACGGTGGAGGGCACGCCCGTCGACCCGTTCGCCCTGGATGAACACGAGGGCGTGCTGCGCATGGCCACCACGGTGACGACGCGCCTCCCGGAGCCGGAGCACGAGGACTGGTGGTGGGGCCGCACGACGACGGCCAGCCGCGTGACGACGCTGGGCGTGAAGGACGGGCGCCTGGCGGAGCTGGGCCGCAGCGAGGACCTGGCCGAGGGCGAGCGCATCTTCAGCGCGCGCTTCGTGGGCAACCGCGGCTACGTCGTCACCTTCCTCCAGGTGGATCCGCTCTTCACCTTCGACCTGAGCGACCCCGCCCACCCGCGCAAGGTGGGTGAGCTGAAGGTGCCCGGCTTCTCCACGTACATGCACCCGGTGGGCGACCACCACCTGCTGACGCTGGGCATCCACCGGGAGCCCAACGGCGGGTGCTGCGGCACGAGCACGCTGAAGCTGTCCCTCTTCGACGTCGGCGACCTGGCGCACCCGACGGAGGTCTCCACGCAGCTGGTGGGCGAGGCCTACGGCTGGAGCGAGGCCCTCTACGAGCACAAGGCCTTCAACTACTTCGCGGCCAAGGGGCTGGTGGCCATCCCGTTCACGGACTACTCGGGGTCCTACTCGTCCTCCGAGGACTACTGGCAGGGCTTCCGCACGGAGCTGCGCGTGTTCCGCGTGGACCTGGCGGCGGGCCTCTCCCCGGTGGGCGCGGTGCCCATGTCGGACCTGTTCAAGTCCACGGGGATGCCGCAGTGGAGCTACTACTACGTGCCGGACGTGCGCCGCAGCGTGATGGCGGATGACTACGTCTACGCCATCAGCGACGCGGGGGTGCGCGTGTCGAAGGTGGACAGCCTCCAGACGCCGCTGGTCACGGTGCCGTTCCCCGCCAGCACGCCCTGACGCGCAGAGGGGGCAGTCAGGCGGGAGGGGGGAGCGCGTCGCTTGCGCGGACGCGCTCCCTTCCCTATAGGCCCCGCCATGCCGCCCGATGCCGCCGAACCGTCCCTGCCGTCCTCCCCCCCGGTCCGCGGCATCCGGGGGGAGCTGCGCGCCCTGCTGAACCTGGCCATCCCCCTGTGCATCGCGCAGGCGGGGCAGTCCCTGATGGGCGTGACGGACACCTTCATCGTGGGCCGGGCCGGCACGTCCGCCCTGGCGGCGGTGGGGTTGAGCCACGCCCTCTTCTTCGCCGTCAGCAGCTTCGGCATGGGGCTGATGATGGGCGTGGACCCGCTGGTGTCCCAGGCGATTGGCGCCGGCCACCCGCGCCGCGCCCGGGACGTGCTCTGGCAGGGCGTGTGGCTGTCCGCGGCCGTGGGCGTGGTGCTGTGGGCGGTGCTCATCACCGCGCCGGCGGCCCTGCCGTGGGTGGGCGTGGCGGAGGAGCAGATCGTCCAGGTGCGCGCCTTCCTGCACTTCCGCGCGCCCAGCCTGCCCCTGATGCTCATCTTCCTCACGGTGCGCGCGTACCTGCAGGCCATCGGGCTGCCCCGGCCGCTGGTGGTGTCCACCGTGCTGGCCAACGTGGTCAACCTGATGCTGGTGCCGCTGTTCGTCTTCGGCGGCGCGTCACTGCCCGCGTGGGCGGGGCCGCTCACCCACGTGCCGGCCATGGGCGCGGCGGGCGCGGCGCTGTCCACGCTGTTGTGCACGGCGATGGAGGTGCTCATCGTCGCGCGGGCGGTGCAGCTCATCCCCGTGCCGGGCCGGCCGTCGCGCAAGCCCGTGGTGGCGGACCAGCTGCGGGCCTTCCGCGTGGGGCTGCCCATTGGCCTGCACATCGCGGCGGAGGTGGGCGTCTTCGCGCTGGCGGGCGTGCTGGCCGCGAAGCTGGGGCCGGTGAGCGTGGGCGCGCACCAGATTGCCCTCTCCTTCGCCAGCCTCACCTTCACCATGGCGCTGGGCATCGGCAACGCGGGCAGCGTGCGCGTGGGCTGGGCCGTGGGCGCGCACGACACGCCCCAGGCCCGCCGCAGCGGGCTGATGGCCTTCGCCGCCGGCGCGGTGGCCATGTCCCTGAGCGGGCTCGTGTTCGCGCTCTTCCCCCGGAGCCTGGCGAAGCTGGCCGGGGCGCCGGAGGAGGTGCTGCCGCTCTTGCTGCCCCTGCTGATGGTGGGCGCCATCTTCCAGGTCTTCGACGGCGTGCAGGGCGTGGGCGCGGGCGTGCTGCGCGGCGCCGGCCAGACGCGCTTCACCTTCGTGGCCAACATCGTGGGCCACTACGCCGTGGGCCTGCCCCTGACCCTGCTCCTGGGCTTCCACCTGGGCATGGGCGTGCTGGGCATCTGGTGGGGCCTGTGCGCGGGGCTCATCACCGTGGCCGCCGCCGTGCTGTGGCGCTTCTGGCGCGTCAGCGCCGGCACCCTGCGGCCCCTGGAGGGCTGAAGGAGGCTGTAGCCTTCCAGCGCGGCTGAAAACTCCAAGAATCTTGGAAACAGCCGCAACCTGGATGGGGATGTCCCGAGAATTGGCGCAGGAGCCTCCATGTCCAACTACCGCATCCGCCCTGGCGACACCCTCTCCGCGCTCGCGCAGCGCTTCGGCACCACCGTCTCGAAGCTGGCGAAGGACAACAACATCTCCAACCCGGACCTCATCTTCTCGGGCAACACGCTGAAGATTGGCCACTCGGGCACCGACAGCTTCGACTCCGGCGGGGGACGTCAGGGTGTGCGCGGCGGCGGCACGGGGAACACGGGCGGCGTGGACGTGGGCGGCCCGACGGGCGCGGGCCCCAGCAACGCGAGCGCCACGATGCGCCGGCTGGCGGAAGCGGGCCGCGCGGCGGCGATGGGCATGGGCGGCTACAACAGCCAGGGCCTGTGCGCCACGGGCGTGAGCCGGGCCATCCGCAACGCCATGGGCATCGGCGTGTCGGGCAACGGCAACCAGATCGACAACAACCTGCCGCGCGACAAGTTCAAGCAGGTGGACATGACCCTGGAGGAGGCGCTGAAGATTCCGGGCCTCATCCTCACGTGGGAGAGGACCTCGTCGGCCGCGGGCAGCATCTACGGCCACACGGCCATCACCAGCGGTGACGGCCACTCGTCCGCCAGCGACTTCATCGAGCGCAACACGACGAACAACGGCCGCACCGGCCTCAAGATCTTCATGCCCATCAACTGAGCCGCGCCACCACGGTGGTGCCTCGCGCGAGCCTCCGGGTCCTTCCGACCGGGGGCTTCGTCGTGTCTGGAGCCCCGGAGCCCGGAGCCCGGAGCCCGGCGCTCAGGCCGGCAGGTACTGGCGGATCATCCGCCGCCACACGGGCCAGTCGTGGGTGCCGCCGTCCCAGATGGACAGGTCGTTGCGGATGTCCTTCTGCCAGAGGAGCTTGGAGAGGTGCTCGTTGGAGGGGCGGCAGAAGTCGTGCTCGCCCACGGCCAGGGTCATCTCCACGCGGCGCAGGGCGGACAGGCGCCCGGGGTCGTTCAGTCCCGGCAGCCACTGCGGCGCGGTGTGGAAGTACACCTGTTCGTCGTGGTGGCCGTCGAGGAAGTCCTCCGTCTCGAACTTGCCACCCATGGAGATGAGGCGCTGGAAGACGTCCGGGTGGCGCAGGCCCACGTTGTACGCGTGGAAGCCGCCCAGGCTGCACCCGGCGAGCGTGAGGCGGCCTTCGGCGGCGCGGCCCCGCACGAGCGGCACCACCTCCTGCACCAGGTAGTCCTCCCACTGGGCATGGCGGGCCACGCGCACGGCGGGGGCGACGGCCTTGTTGTACCAGGACTCCTCATCCACCGAGTCCACGCACACCACGACGTAGCGGCCCGCGGCGATGCCGTCCGCGATGGCGCCGATGAGGCCGAAGTCCTCGGCCTGGTAGAAGCGGCCCTTGCTCGTGGGCACCAGGATGACGGGCTCGCCCGAGTGCCCGTACACCAGCACTTCCATGTCGCGGTTCAGCCGCGGGCTGTGCCAGCGGTGGTATTCGCGGTTCATGGCCGCCACATTAACCGGCGCGTTCGGGACGCGAATGCACCGGCCACATCGGACGTGCTCGGGTCAGCGGCCAGTGAACACCTGCCGGGCGGGCTCCACACCCCGCCACGGCGTGAGGAAGGCATCCGCCTCCCTCGCGATGAGCTCCAACGATGCGGTCAGCTCGTGGCCGTCATCCACCTCCACCAGCCGGACGTGGCGCTTGCCCCGGGCCCACTCGCGCGAATAGCGCACGTCGCAGGTGTCATCCTGCCGACCGTGGATGATGAGCGTGGGCACGCGCACGTCGGGCCAGGGGCCGCGCTTCGCGTCCATCGCCTGGGCCTCCTCCACGATGCCGTGGTGCACGCGCGCGCGGCGCTTCTCCGCGTGGTCCTCCGTCTCCAGGAAGCCCGTGCGCTTCCACTCCGCCCAGGCGTTGGGGCCCATGCGGCGCTGGAGCTGCTCCACGAAGTGGAAGGCGGGCGCCAGCAGCACCAGCGCGCTCACGCGTGCGTCCGCTTCCGCGGTGCGCGCGGCGACGAGGCCGCCCAGGCTGGAGCCGATGACGACCGCGCGGTCATTGGGGGCGCCCAGCGCGTCCCGCACGGTGTCCAGCATGGCGTGCAGGCCCAGGTGCTCCAGCGACGGCACGCGCAGGTTGAGGCGCTCCAGGGGGATGCCCTGCTTCGCCCAGTGCGCGTCCAGCCAGACGCCCTTGGCGGACGCGGGGCCGGAGGCGAAGCCGTGCAGGTAGAGCCAGCGGGGACCGGAGGCGGAGGTGGAGAGCGGCGCGTTCATGGGCGCGCACTGTATCCGTCCCCGGCCTCGCGCCCGCTAGAAGCGCAGCACGGGCCCGGCGACGATGCTCTGGAGCGGCTTGGCGCACATGTTCACGCTGACCCCCGCGCTGGCGCTGGTGCCGTCCGCGTCCTTCGTGAACTTCACGTCGCAGAACTGGAGCGCGGTGGCGATGGAGATGCCCCACCGGTCGGAGATCCACCCGTCCACGCCCACGCGGAAGGCCATGCTGGTGACGTCGAAGTCCTCGCGCCGCAGCTGGCCCGCGCTGTTGGGGGTGAAGGGCTGCGACCAGCTCTTCGCCAGCCGCGCGCCCACCCACGGCGTCACCGGCTTGTCCCCCAGGAAGCGCAGGCGGGCCTCCAGCCCCACGGCGGTGTAGTCCAACTGCACGCGGCTGAGCTCGGACGGGTTGCTGGCCTCCGCGAACTGCTGGCCCCAGGTCTGGGTCGTCTCGAAGACGGCGCCCAGGGACAGGCCGGGCGGCGTCTCCACGGCGAGCCAGGCCTGGAGCGCGGGGCCCTTGGCCCGCCAGTCGCTGAAATGATCCAGGGTGATGCCCGCGCCCACGGACGCATAGCCGTGCCACCCGTCCGCGCCCGCTGGCCCCGCGCCCAGCACGCCCACCACCGCCAGCCACTTCCACTTCGTATCCATGCCGCCACTGTATGCCGGACCGGGGGCGAGGCTAGGCTGGCAGGCATGTCCGTTTCTTTCGAGTTCGCGGCGGCCGAGGTCCGCGACGCGCTCACCGACGCGAGCCGGGGGCTGGTGGAGCGCGAGGCGATGGTGGAGCTGGTGGCGCTGTCGGCGGTGGCGGGCGAGCACCTGCTCGTCGTGGGGCCGCCGGGCACGGCCAAGAGCGAGGCGGTGCGCAGGACGGCGCGCGGCCTGGGCGGTAGCTACTTCGAGTACCTGCTGGGGCGCTTCACGGAGCCGTCCGAAATCTTCGGGCCGGTGGACCTGCGCAAGCTGCGCGAGGGGCGGGTGGAGACGGAGACGGCGGGCATGCTGCCGGAGGCGGAGGTGGCCTTCCTGGACGAGGTCTTCCTGGGCTCCACCGCCATCCTCAACACGCTGCTGGGCCTGCTCAACGAGCGCACCTTCCGGCGCGGCCACACGCGCATCCAGTGTCCGCTGCGCGTGTGCGTGGGCGCGTCCAACGCGCTGCCGGAGGACGACGCGCTGGCCGCGTTCGCGGACCGCTTCCTCGCGCGCATCTTCGTGGAGCCGGTGCCGGACCCGCGCCTGGAGGAGCTGCTGGAGGGGGGCGCGTCGCGTGTGGGCGGACGCGGCCCCGCGCGTGGCGTCGCTGGAGTCGCTGGACGGGTGGC
>NZ_JBKGHJ010000390.1:0-8202 GCF_046520365.1 Corallococcus sp. 4LFB | reverse complement strand
GAGCGGACTCGGGCCGCGACACGCAGGGCCGCTCGGTCGTCGCACGGGGCGCCTCGCTGTCCGGGGTTCCGCCATCGCGTGACGCCTTCGCGGCATCCCCCGGACGCGCGCCGTCACCGCTCGCACGTGCCGCGTCACCGCCCGCCGGATCCGACCAATGGAGCGGCTTGGAACCCTCGTCCTTCGCGTCCTCGACGGTCTCGGAGTCGAACCAGTCCGAGCCCACCGGCTTCGCGTCGGTTTCGGAGGACTCGTCGTCCCGCTCGCGCGCCTCCGCGGAGGCCTTGAGCTCCTGCTCCAGCACGTCCCAGTTCGACAGGCCCGCCGCCGCCAGCTCCTCCTCGGTCGGCTCCGCGGAAGGCGCGGCCTCTTCCGACGCAGCCGCCGCGGCGGCCGCCCGCTCCTCCGCCGCCACGTCGGCCGCGACCGAACCGAAGTCCGTCTCGTCGGAGTCCTCCACGCCGCCCTGAGAAGGACGCGCCTCCAGCTCCGGATCCGGCTCCAGCTCCTTCCAGGCCAGCGGCGCCGAGCCCTCCGGCTCCGCGGCCTTCGCGGCCCCACCGTCCTCGTCCGACTCGACGTCGAAGAAGCCCTCGTCCCCCAGCTTCGGCGCGGCCTTCACCGGCTTGAGCCCCGGCGGGGTGAGCCGCTCCTCACGGAAGGCGAGCTGCCCCTCCGGCGGCGTCCCTTCCTCGCCGGCCCCCTCCTCGTTCGGGAACGGGAAGCGCAGCGTGGTGCGCGCTTCCAGCGAACGGCCCTCGGCCGCCCCGGCCGCGTTCGGCGCTCCGCGTCCCACTCGTCGCCGATGTTCGCGTCCGGATCCTGCTCGCCCCACGCCTCTCCGGAGTCCCCCTCCCCCGCCGCCCACTCCGACTTCGTGCCCACCGAGAGCGCCGAGTCGATGGACGCCATCGCCTCCGACTCCACCTCCAGGTGCGCCTCTTCCAGCGCGGCGTTCATCGCCAGGTGGGTGCTGCGCTCGCGCTGCTGGTGTACGGCGTGCGCGCTGCGCTCCTCGCGCGTCATCGCCGCCACTTCCCAGTCCGTCTGGTTCAGCGGCGCCAGGTCCCCGAACAGCGCGTTGGCCAGCGCGGGGTCTCCTCCCACCGCGTGCGGCGCCGTCGCGTGCCACGCCTCGTCCGAGCCCGGGCCGCTCCCCTTCGCCGGCTCCTGGAGCGTCCGGTTCTCCACCACGCGCCAGCCGTCCGCCTCCGCCGGCGCGCGGATCAACGTGTCCACCAGCGTCACGAAGCTGGGGCCGTCCAGGGGCAGCGGCGCCACCGGCGCGCTGAAGCCCTCGATGGCCTCACTCAAGAGCAGCACCCGGGCCTTGTGGCCCTCCGGGTGCTGCACCAGCTCCTCCAGCACCACGCGCCCGCGGCCGCTCTCCACGCCCGGCGCGAGCACGATGAGCTCCGGCAGATGATGCCCGAAGGCGATGAGCGCGTCCGCGGCGGAGGTGGCGAGGATGACCTCGTGCCCTTCGCGGGACAGCAGTCGCCGGACGGCGGCGATGGTGGCGATGTCGTCGTGTACGAGGAGGACCGAGGCGCCCATGGGGGAGCCGGGGAGTCTACAGCATGGCCCCGGGATCCACGTCGATGACGACCTTCACCCCGTTGGGCACATCCGGCAACGCCGCCTCCAGGCGGGCGAGCAATGGGGCGAGCGCCGCATGCGTCGGCGCCTTCAGGAGCAGCTGCCAGCGCGTCTTGCCCCGGATCCGGGCAATCGGTGCCAGGGCGGGCCCCAGCAGGCGCACCCCCGCCGAGGCCGGCGGCATGTGCCGCCCGACGAGGTTCCCCAGGAACCGCGCCACCCCCGCCGTCTGCTCGGGATGCTCGCCCTCCAGCCGGACGGCCGCCATGCGCGCGAAGGGCGGATAGGCCAGCGCCTTGCGCCACTCCAGCTCCTGCTTGGAGAACCCGTCGAAGTCGTGCGCCAGCATCCGCCTCACCGGCTCCGCGTCCGGGTTGTAGGTCTGCACCAGCACCCGGCCCGGGTCCTTCCCGCGCCCCGCGCGCCCCGCCACCTGGGTCAACAGGTGGAAGGTCCGCTCGGCGGCTCGGAAATCGGGAATCGCCAGGGACGTGTCCGCCATCACCACGCACACCAGCGTCACGCCCGGGAAGTCGTGCCCCTTGGCCACCATCTGCGTGCCCACCAGCACGTCCAGCTCCCGCCGCGCGAACGAGGCCAGCAGCTCCGTCAGCTTCTCCGCGCTCGTCGCGGAGTCGCGGTCCAGCCGCGCCACGCGGGCGTGCGGCATCCGCTCCAGGACCTCCGCCTCCACGCGCTCCGTGCCGATGCCCAGCTTGAGCAGCGGGCCGGTGCACTCGCGGCAGCGGTCCGGCACCGGGAACGCCACGCCGCAGTAATGGCACACCACCCGGTTCTGGGAGCGGTGGTGCGTCATGCACACGTCGCAGTCGTGGCACTTGAGCGACAGGCCGCACACCTCGCACAGGAGGATGGTGCTGTGGCCGCGGCGGTTGAGGAACAGGATGACCTGCTGCCCCTTGGCCACCGTCTCCTCCATGGCCTGGAGCATCTGCGGGCTCAGGATGGGCGCCTCTTCCGTCACCTGGCCCTCGCGCGGGCGCTCCACGCGCAGGTCCACCAGGTTGATGGTGGGCATGGGCCGGTCGTCCACGCGGTTCTTCAGCTCGATGAGCTTGTAGCGGCCGGAGCGCGTGTTCTGGAGCGTCTCCAGGGACGGCGTGGCCGAGCCCAGCACCACCACCGCGCCGGCCTGCTTGCCGCGCACCACGGCCAGGTCGCGCGCCTGGTAGCGCAGCTTCTCGTCCTGCTTGAAGGACGGGTCATGCTCCTCGTCCACGACGATGAGCCCCAGGTGCTCCACCGGCGCGAACACCGCCGAGCGCACGCCCACGGCGATCTTCACCGTGCCCTTGCGCAGGGCCTGCCAGTGGAACAGCCGCTCGCGGTCCTTCAGCCCCGAGTGCAGCACCGCCACGTCGCCGCCGAAGCGGCTGCGGAAGCGCCCCACCAGCTGCGGCGTGAGCGCGATTTCGGGCACCAGCACCAGGCTGCCCAGGCCGCGCGCGAGCGTGTGCTCCACCGCGCGCAGGTACACCTCCGTCTTGCCGCTGCCGGTGACGCCGTGCAGGAGGTACGGCTGGAAGCCGCCCACGTCGACGGCGCCCTGGAGCTCCTTCACCGCCAGGGCCTGCTCCGGGGTGAGGCGGTCCGGGCGGTTCTGCACCAGCCCCTCGCGCACGCCGGGTTGCAGCGTCACCTCCACCCACTTCACGAACTTGCGCGTCGCCAGCTTCTTCAGCGTCTCGCGCGCGCCGGGGATGGCGTGCGTCACCTCGTCCAGCGGCGCGCGTCCCCCCACCGCCAGGAGGTACTGGAGCACGGCGGCCTGCGCCGGAGCGCGGGCCAGCTGCGGCGGCACCTCCGTGACGAGCGCCTCCACGAAGAACTGGATGTCCGGCCTGGCTTCCTTCTCATCCACCGCGGTGGAGAGGCCCGGCGGCAGCGCGCCGCGAATCACCTCCCCCAGCGGATAGCGGTAGTGTTCGGCGGTGAAGCGCAGGAGCGCGATGAGGTCCTTGGGCAGGGACGGCGAGTCCTCCAGCACGCGCTGGATGGGCTTGAGCCGCACGCCGCCTTCCACCGGCGCGTTCGCGGGCCCCAGGTAGAAGCCCAGCGCCATGCCCCGGCCGAAGGGCACCAGCACGCGCTGCCCGGGGGCGAGCTTGTCCCCGAGCGCCTCCGGCACCAGGTAGGTGAACTCCCCGCGCACGGGACGGCCCACGGCGACGGACGCAAGTTGGGCAGGGGTGGCGCTCACGGCGGGGCGCACTGTAGCGGCGTGCTCCCGCTGCGACAGTTCCCGTCCCACTTCCGTACGCCGCGTCCGCAGGGGAATGGAACCGCGAGAGGAGGGCTCTGCCGGTCCCTGCGGAAAACCACCCAGCGCGAAGTGCTCTTGCTCCATGACCGCCCTCTTGCCGCCAGTGCCCCACCCCGCCCGTCCTGCACCCGGGATCCACTGTGCCCGGAGCGTCTGACATCCCCGGGCCCCGGAAGCACGAAGGGCCCCTCCCGTCCCTGGAAAACCAGGGTGCGGAAGAGGCCCGGGTAACGGCGAGCGGCTCGGAAAGCAGGGAGCCGTGCGGGCGGCTACTTGCCGAACGCCTTCTTCACGGACGGGCGGTTGGACACGCGGTCCCACCAGGCCATCACGTTCTTGTACGGGGCGACGAGGTCCTTCTCGCCCATCATGAAGAGGTACTCCATGTACGGCGCCCAGACGACCTCCGCGAGCGTGAAGTCATTGCCCGCGAGGAACGGCCGGCTCGCCAGCGCCGCGTCGATGACCTCCAGCGGGCGCTTCACGCCCTCGCGGCCCAGGGCGATGTTCTGCTCGTTGTTGGTGCCCCGGAAGCGCTCCATGACGATCTTCATGGCCGGGCCGGAGAAGTAGGACTGCTCCACGCCCATGAACTGCTCCATCAGCGCGTAGGCCTTGGGGTCCGCGGGCGTCAGCGACGTGCCCGGCAGGGTGCGGTCCAGGAAGCGGCTGATGGCGCGCGACTCGTACATCATGAAGCCGTCGTCCAGCTCCAGCGCGGGCACCACGCCAAAGGGCTGGCGGGCCAGGTGCGCGGGCGTCTTCTGCTCGTGCTTCGACAGGTCGATGTTGATGAACTCGACCTCGCGGCCCTTCTCCGCCAGGACGGTGAGGACCTTGCGGGTACACGTGCTCATCGGGTTGCCATAGAGCTTCATGCGAATCGCCTCCGCGCCACGGAGCCGGGAAAATCCCGGTCCTGGAACGGGCGGGACTTTCACCGTGAGTCCCGCCCATCGCAAGCGATTCGGGTGACGCGCTACGGCGTGAAGAGCTTGTCCGGCACGCCCGAGCGGTTGTCCGCCTTCAGGGCCGTGAAGCGCAGCACGCGCTGGCCCGCCTTCCACACCTCCACCGTGCGGGGCATCCAGTCCCCGGTGGAGGGCGAGGCGTAGTCCACGAAGCGCACGTCCCAGGCCGTCCCGGACGCGTCCGAGTAGCGCAGGCGCGCGGGCCGGAAGGCGTCCTTGTAGACCCAGAACTGGGGCTTGCCCTCCGCGGGGTCCCCCAGGACGTAGGCCACCTCGCCGCCGAAGCGCGCGAGCGACGTGACCTTCGTGTTGACGCCCAAGCCCTGAAGGTAGGCCTCCTGGGCGAGCTTGGTGTCCTGCACGCTGCCCGCGTCCTGCGCGAGGATGGCGCACACCTGGGCCACGAGCACGGAGATGGCGGGCACCTCCTTGCCCTCCACGCGCTTCCTGCCGGAGGCCTGCACGGTGGCGGCCTTGACGCTGCTGTCCGGCGAGCTCACGTCGAAGCGGCAGCGGCCCGGAATCTTCACCGACAGCACGCCGTCACCCTGGAGCTCCGGGCGGTCGGTGGGGACGTTGAGGGCGGCCCCCGCTTCCGCCACGCCCGTGGAGGAGAAGATGACGGAGCCCTCCACGCGGAAGGCGGACAGGCGCTTCTCCTCCCGCGCGGTGGCCATGCGCCGGAGGATGGAGCCCCCGGGCAGCACGTAGGCGCCGGCGGCGAGGGAGACGAGGACGGCGGATACGGCGATGAGACGCTTCACGGCTTCTCCGTCTTGACGACCTCGCGCAGGTACTCCAGGAGTCCTCCGCGCAGGTCGGGGCGCTTGAGCGCATAGGCGATGTTCGCCTTGAGGTAACCCACCTTGTCACCGGCGTCGTAGCGCTGGCCCCGGAACTTGTAGCCCAGCAGACCTTCGGTCTTCTGGAGCGTGGCCAGGCCGTCCGTGAGCTGGATTTCGCCGCCCACGCCCGTGGTCTGGTTCTCCAGGATGGGGAAGATGGACGGGGGCAGCACGTAGCGCCCGATGACCGCCAGGTTCGACGGCGCGGTGCCCTTCTTGGGCTTCTCCACCACGTGGTCGATTTGAATGACGCCGTTGCCCAGGTCCTTGCCGGCGGCGATGCCGTACAGGTGCGTCTCGCTGTCGGGGACCTCCATCAGCGCGATGACGGCCTTCTGGTGCTGCTGGTAGATGCGCGCCAGTTGGCCGATGCCGGGCTCCTCCGGCGAGTCGATCATGTCGTCGCCCAGCAGGACGCCGAAGGGCTCGTGGCCGATGACGCTCCTGGCGCACAGCACCGCGTGGCCCAGGCCCAGCGGCTCCTTCTGGCGCACGCTGATGATGCGGACCAGGTTCGCGATGGCGCGCAGCTTGTCGGCTTCCGCCGTCTTGCCGCGGGCGCGCATCGTGGTCTCCAGCTCGAAGCCGATGTCGAAGTGGTCCTCGATGGCGGACTTGCCGCGGCCGTTGATGACGACCACGTCCTCGATGCCGGCGGCGACGGCCTCCTCCACGATGTACTGGAGGGTGGGCGTGTCGACGATGGGCAGCATCTCCTTGGGAACGGCCTTGGTGGCCGGGAGGAAACGGGTGCCCAGACCAGCGGCGGGAATGACGCACTTGCGGATGAGCTTCGCGGCCTTCGTGTCGGGAGAGGACATGGGGCGGGGAATCTATTGGTGGCCCAGAACCCCAGCAAGCCGGATAGATTCCCCAGCGCCATGCCGCTCCGTGCCATCGTTGCCGTCCTGTCCCTGACGCTGTCCGTGGTCCCCTTCGCCGCTCGGGCCGCCACCAGCGAACCCGCCGAGGAGCTGCGCAACGTCGCGAGCGCCCGCTCCCTGGGCATGGGCAGCGCCTTCCGGGCCACGGGCCTGGGTGCGGATGCACTCCTGGGCAATCCCGCGGCGATGGCGCTGTTCCCGGCCTACCGCATCGAGGGCACGGGCGCGTCCGACCCGCGCAACAAGGAAGGCTACCTGGGCCTCAGCCTGGCGGACTCCAGCAGCGGCCGGCTGGCGCTGGGCGTGGACTACCACTGGCTGTCGCTGGGGCGCGGCGGAGGACGGACGTCCGCGAACCTGAGCACGCTGGGCGCGGCGCTGCCGCTGAGCCAGTCGCTGCTCATCGGCCTGTCGGGGCACTACCTGCGGCTGAACGGCCAGTCGCGCTTCGCCAACTCCATCACGATGGACGCGGGCATCCTGGTGCGGCTGGGCGAGCAGCTGACGCTGGGCGTGTCGGGGCACAACCTCATCGACACGGAGAACGTGGAGCTGACGCGCTACTTCTCCGCGCACACGGCCTACGTGGGGCCGGCGCTGGTGGTGGCGTTCGACATGCGCGCGGACTTCGAGACGCGCGACTCGGCGGTGCTCACGTACAACACCGGCGCGGAGTACGTGCTCGACCAGACGGTGCCCCTGCGCGCGGGCTACACGTACGACGGCTTCCAGCAGGTGTCGCGCCTGACGGTGGGCACGGGCTACATGTCGCCCGGCGGCGGCGGCGTGGACCTGTCGTACCAGCACGACCTGGGCGGGTTGAACGGGCGCGTGCTGGCGCTCACGCTGCGCATCCTCGCGAACTGAAGCGTCCGGCGGCTCAGCGCCCCGTGCGGCCCGCTTCGGCGGCGTCCCGCAGGGCGAGGTAGCGCTCGGAGGCGGCGAAGCGGACCAGCTCCTCCAGCTCCGAGTCATGGGGGCGGCGGGCCCGGAGCGCGGTGAGCGCGGGCCCGGGGCCTCCGCAGGCGACGAGCCCCGCGCGGTTGGCGGAGTCGCGCGCGGCGGCGACCAGCAGGCTCGCGTCGAAGTCGCGGGTGCCGGGCTCCATCAGGAGGGCGGCGCGCTCCAGGCCCCTGGGGGACAGGGACTCGCGCACCACGCGGGCGTCGTCGCCGGCGTCCTTGGGGTTCTTGAGGACGGAGGACAAGAGCGCGAGCGCGCGCAGCAGGTGGTCCTTGCGCAGGGCGCGCAGGGCGAGCAGGTCAGGCGACAGCGAGAACAGCGCGCGGCCGGCGTGGAAGCGCAGCTCGGCGTTCGTGGGGGGCTGCTGCACGAGGAGCCGGCCCACGACGAGGCGCGGGGCGGAGGTGTGCAGCGGGGTGATGTTGGCGGTGTCGTCGTCGCCCGCGACGAGCTCCGGCAGGGGCACGCCCAGCAGGCGCGCGGTGGTGTGCAGCGCGTCCAGGATGGCGGTGGCGCCCGGGCCCGCGGACGCTCGCAGGGGCTCCGAGGTGCTGGCGATGCGCGCGGGTGACGGGAACAGCCGGCACAGCGCGATGCCCACGCACGCGAGCAGCTCCCCGGACGGGGTGCGCAGGCCTGGGTGGCGCAGGCCGGCG
>NZ_JBKGHJ010000038.1:0-29452 GCF_046520365.1 Corallococcus sp. 4LFB | reverse complement strand
GTGAAGGCCACGTAGGACAGCGCGCGGTCATGGACGATGTCGCCCTGGGACCGCGTGGTGAAGGGGATGCCGGCCTTGGGGCCGAGCCGCCACAGCCACGCCGTCCGGGTCTTCTCCCCGCTCAGAGGACTCCAGAGCAGCACCGAGTCGCCGTCCTGCGCGAAGATGGCGGCCTCCGCCGGGTCGGAGACCCGGATGTCCCCACCGTCGGGAAGCACCTTCGCGTACGTGCCGAAGACATTCTGGGCCGTGAAGAGCAGGTAGCGCTCCCGCGAGTCCACGCCCATCAGCCACGCGCCCTCGTGCAGCACGTCGAGCCTCGGAAGGACCTCCTCCGCCGGCCCTGGCTCCGTCTTCCCGCACGACGCCATCCCCCACCCCAACAACAGCAGGACCACGGCCCGTGCGAGCGCTCCACTCCCAGTGTTTGTCATCTGGACTCCCCCTCGAACTCAGGGGCGCCGCCGGCCCGACACCCGGATGGACCCGCGAGCTCCTCTTCGGGGGTCAGCCCGCGAGGGTGCTTCGTGAGGTCCGGTCCGGCAATGACTATCACGTCCGCGCCGCGGCGCGCAGGGTCCTTGAGGACGATTTCTTCCGGGTGAGTTGCGCTATCCTGGGAAGGCCTCACAAACCCGAATGACTGTCTGGAGCTTCTCACAATGCGCAAGAGCCTCATGGGTGGACTGTTGGCCGTTGGCTTGCTGGCGGGCTGTGGCGGTGTCGAGGACGTGGGCCAGGAGCCCCAGCTGGCCACGCGCGAAGACGAGCTGCCCTACTGCGAGGGCTTCTCCTTCGTGACGTACTACAGCGACGCGACCTACAGCACGCAGGTCGGACACGGAGATTGCAGCTGTGGCCACACGCTGCGCGTCTACGGAACGAAGACGGACTTCGCCGTCTACGAGCCCGATAACTGCTAGCACCGCGCCCGGCGTTCAGCGCCGGAGCGCACCGGGGTGGAGGTCCACGTGCTCTCCGCCCCGGTCCGTGCTGCCGGAGGCCCTGCCCTACTCCAGGGTCAGGTAATCCGGCTGGTACACCGACCGGTTCCGCAGCGGAGAAGGACCGCCGCTGTTCACGCAGTAGCCGGTCGGGTTGTCGCAGCCCGCCTCCGGGTTGCCCCAGTACGCCGTGAGGTTCATCCAGGCGAGCGACCCCGTGTACGTCCCCGCCGGCTGCCAGGGAATGACCACCACGTTGTTCCAGGTGTCCCACGCCAGCCCGGCGCCGGTGTCATCCGCCAGGAAGTCGCCGTTGAAGAGGGTTTCGTAGATGTGCCGGGCGGCGTCCGGGTAGAGGCCGTGCGAGCCATTGGCGGAGAAGACCTCCGGGTGCCAGCCGGTGAGGAACACGGCCTTGTCGCCGAAGGCAAAGCCCTGCCCGTCCGCGTGCTGGCTCAGGTAGACCTGCGCGGGGCGCCCGTCGATGAAGCGCACGGTGAGGTGTTCCCAGTCCCCCACGTGGTTGCCGAAGGTGGAGTAGCCGCCCACGCAGCCCCAGGGTGAATACCAGCCAATGCACACCCGCTTGCCATTGTTGTACGGATAGAAATTCCAATACAGCACGTCCGTCACGTTCGTCGGCAGGCCGCCCTGGGTGCGCGGGATGACCTGCGCGTAGACGGGCACCGGCGTCTGGTTGGGGCGCTGGCCGTCCAGGAACTGCGGATCCGTGCAGGAGTCACAGCCCAGCGCCTGGTTCGTCACCAGGTGGCCGTTCTCCTCGTGGACGTTGGCCAGGTGGAACTGCGTGGAGGACGGGAAGTAGGCCTCGTTCGGATGCAGCCACACGCGCGGCGCGAACACCGCCACCGTCCGCGCGTCCACGGGCAGGCCCCGCAGCTCCGCGTTGGACGTGGCGCTCTTGTTGAGGACCCAGTAGCGGTTGCCGCCGGTGTCGCCGTGGCTGGGACGGGAGATGAAGGTGGACGCGGGCAGGCCGCGGTGGTCGCGCGCCACCGCCTGCCACACGCCGATGTCGTCGTCCGCGCCGGAGCCGCTGTCGTCCCACACCCAGGCGGGATTCGCGGGCAGCACGTATTCGCTCCGCACGCAGCGGATGAGGTCCGTGGAGGGCTTGGAGTAGCCCAGCACCGCGACGTGGCCCAGGCAGGTGTAGCCCGCGGGCGCGACGGGCTCCCAGAAGGAGACGTCGTGCGTGCCACCGGAGCCGGAGTCGTCCCAGATCCACGCGTAGTTGGACGGACGCGCGAGCAGGTCGCCCTCGCCTCGCACGACGAACGTCGTCGCCGGGGCCTGTCCCCGGTGGGGCATGGCGACGTCGCCCAGCGAGAAGAAGCCCGGGGTCTGGGAGAGGTCGGGACGCCAGATGGCGATGTCGTTCGCCGCGCCGGTGCCGTGATCATCGTAGACCCAGGTGAAGCGGCTCGTGGGCCGGACCTCCAGGGCCCTGGGAGCGCGCAGCACGCCGGAGTCCGACGCCAGGGTGAACTCCGCGCTCTGGCCCGCCAGCGCAGTCGCCGCCACCAACTGGTAGCTGCCCGGGGACAGCGTGACGACCAGGCGCGAGTTCGTGCCGCCACCGCCGTTGTTGTCCTGCGCGAGGACCGCGCCGTTCGCATCCAGCAGGTAGAGCCAGGCATCCGCGGACGACGTCAGCGTGAACGTCACCGGGTTGCTGGACGTCTGGGAGTCCAGCAGGAACACCCGGTTGCCCGGAGCCGAGGGGCTCTGCCCCCCCGAGCCCTGCCAGAGGCCGTAGACGGTGTTCGCGTGGGCCGGGTTCGCCAGGAGCGAGGTCGTGGCGAAAGCGACGACAGGAAGGAGTTGCCGGAGGTCCATGGAAACCTGGGGAATGAGGAAACCCAGGACCCTACTCCGGACCGCCTATCCGTTCCCGTCCTCGTAGTGCCGCGCGAACTGCTGCCGGAGCACGAACTTCTGCGCCTTGCCCGTGCTCGTCTGCGGCATGGCCGGGAGGAGGACGAGGGCCTTCGGCACCTCGAACCCGCCCAGGTGCTGGCGGCAGTGGGCGTGGAGCTCCGCCTGCGTCGCGGCCGCGCCGGGCTTGAGCACGACGAAGCCCGTCACCGCCTCCGCCCAGCGCGAGTGCGGCAGGCCCACCACCGCGACCTGGAGCACGGCGGGGTGGCGCAGGAGGACCTCCTCGACCTTGATGGACGGGACGTTCTCCCCGCCCGTCTTGATCATGTCCTTCTTGCGGTCCACGAAGAGCAGCTGGCCGTCGGCGTCGAACATGCCCAGGTCGCCGGTGTGGTGCCAGCCGAAGGCGCGCGCCCGCGCGGTCGCCTCCGGGTCCTTGTAGTAGCCGAGCATCACGTTCGGCCCGCGATGGACGATCTCCCCCACCTCGCCGCGCCCGAGCAGCCGGCCGTCGTCGTCCATGATGGCCGTCTCGTTCGTCACGACCGAGTCGCCCCAGTACGAACCGAAGCGCTTCAGCTGCTGCTCCGGCCTGAACAGGGTCGTCGCCGGGTACATCTCCGTCTGCCCGGACGCGAGCGCGAAGCCTCCCGGGCAGAAGTGCTCGATGAGCTCCACGAGCAGCGTGCGCGCCATGGGCGCCATCACGTAGAGGCACAGGCGCAGGCTGGACAGCTTCGTCGCCGGCCGCGCCGGGTGCGCCAGCATCGCGCCGTACATCACCGGCAGGCCCAGCAGGAACGTGATGCCCCGCTGCTCGATGGTCGCGAGCATCGCGCCCGGGTCGAAGGCCCGCCGCACGACGACGGTCGCCCCGGCCAGCAGGAACGTCATCGAGACGGCATGCTGCGCGCAGTGGAACATCGGGAGCACGCAGAGGGTGGAGTCACCCGGCCGCATCTCCAGCTCGAAGAGGTTGCCGCTCAGCGCCGCGTGCACCGACGCGTGCGAGTGCATGACGCCCTTCTGCTGGCCGGTGGTGCCGCTGGTGTACATGATCTGCGCGAGCTGGCCGCTCTCGATGTCCACCTCCGGCAGGGTGCCGTGCTGCCCCTTCAGCGTGTCCAGGAACGCGGCCGTGTCCCCGCCCGGCGAAGTCTGTCCCTCCGGCACGCAGACGATGAGGCGGGTGCCCAGCGCGTCGAGCATCGCCCGCAGCCCGGGCTTCCCCAGGAACTCGGCGTCGATGACGACGTGCGTGGCCTCGGCGTGTTCGAGGATGTACCGGACGGCCTCCACGGAGAGGCCGGTGTTGATGGGCACCCAGACGAGCCCCGCCTTGTAGATGCCCAGGAAGGCGGTGACCATCTGCGCCGAGTTGCCGCAGAACATCGCGATGCGCGCGCCGCGGGGAAGGCCCTGCGCGAGCAGGTGGTGCGCGAACGCGCTCGAGCGCCGGTCGAGCTCCGCATAGGAGAGCTCGAGGTCCCCGTCGACGAGCGCCGTCCGCTCCGGCCAGCGCAACGCCGACCGGTGGACGAGGTCTCCCAGCGAGACTCGGCTGATGCGCGAAGGCTGCGCTTCCTGGGTCACGGACATCGTGTGCTCCCTTTCGTCTATTTGGGTGTGGCCCACGCCGGGGGACGGCGCTCCAGGAAGGCGAGCATGCCCTCCTGGGCCTCTTCGGAGGCGAACAGCCGTCCGGAGAGCGCGACCATGTCCGCGCCCCCGGCGTCCAGGCGCGCGCGCAGCCCGGCGGACACCAGCTGCTTGGTCTCACGCAGCCCCTGCGGCGACGACACCCGGAAGGTCTCCAGTAGCTGCTCGACGGCGCCCTCCAGCGACGCGTCCGGCACCGCGGACGTGATGAGCCCGATGCGCGCGGCCTCGGCGGCGTCGAACGCCTCACCGGTGAGGAAGTAGCGGCTCGCCGCCCGGCTGGTCAGGTGCGGCAGGGTGGTGAGGGAGATGACCGCGGGCGTCACGCCGATGCGCGCCTCCGTGAAGGCGAACTTCACGGACTCCGCGACGACCGCCACGTCGCACGCGCCCACGATGCCGATGCCCCCCGCCCTCACCTGCCCCGCGACCTTCGCGACGACCGGCTGGGCAGCGTCACGATCGTGCGCAGCACGTCCAGCAGCACGGCCGGTGCCTTCGCGGCGCCTCCGTCCGCCATCTCCGAGAGGTCCGCACCGGCGCAGAACGCGGGACCGGTGGCCGCGAGGACCACGGCGCGCACCGAGGGGTCGGCCCCCACGGCGTGCAGCCGCTCCAGCAGCTGCGTGACGAGCGCCCGCGACAGCGCGTTGCGGTTGCGGGGTGAGTCGAGCGTGAGGGTCGCGACGCCGCGCGACACCTCGTAACGGACGAGCGGTGCTTCACTCATGCTGCCTCCTTCGCTTCAGGGGAGACGACCGCGACGACGTGCCGTGCCGGCACCTGCGCCCCGACCGTGACGTTCACCGCCGTGACGACACCATCCGTGGGAGCGATGAGGGACGACTCCATCTTCATCGCTTCGAGCACCACCAGCACGTCGCCGCGCTTCACGGTCGCGCCGACCTGGGTGCTCACCCGGATGATGCGGCCATCCATGGGGGCGCGCAGGCGGCCGTCGCTGGCGCGCTCACGTTCGGAGGGCAGCCGGAAGGAGACGTCGCGCAGGCTGCGCGTGATGCCGTCCAGCGAGCACCACAACGTGCCTCCCGCGCGACGGTAGCGGACCGCGCGGCGCCGCCCCGCCACCTCGACCTCCACGCGCTCGGCCCCCAGGCCGCGCAGGGAGAGCGAGAGCGACGTGTCCCCGATGCGGACGTCATATGCCTCCGGCGCGACGGGGCGGACCGAGGCGCGGAGCTCCGCGGTCCCGTCATGCAGGACGACCGGCACCGGCAGGGCGTAGGAGCTGCTCCAGCCCGTCAGTGCCGCGTCGAACCCGCCCTTCCTGGCCAGCGCCACCGCGTCGTCGTGGAAGAGCACGGCGGCCAGGATGGCCTGGTCCTCCACGGAGGCCTGCCCCAGCGCCTGCAGCGTCTCCGGCGGCGTGTGCGCGCCGACGAAGCCCGTGTCGTAGCGGCCGGAGCGGAACGCCTCGTGCCCGAGGACGTGCTGGATGAAGGTGCTGTTCGTCGTGACGCCGAACACCGTCAGCTCGCGCAGCGCCGCGGCCAGCCGCTCGCGCGCCGTCTCGCGGTCCGGCCCGTACGCGACGAGCTTCGCCTGCATGGAGTCGTAGAACGGCGTGATGTCCTGCCCCTCGCGCACGCCGTGGTCCACGCGGATGCCCTCCCCTTCCGGAGGCACCCACGCGAGCAGCCGCCCCGTCTGCGGGAGGAAGCCCTTCGCAGGATCCTCCGCGCACAGGCGCGCCTCGATGGCGTGTCCGCGGAAGGCGACCTCCGCCTGCTTCAATGGAAGCGGCTCGCCGTCGGCGACGCGCAGCTGCCACTCCACCAGGTCGAGCCCGGTGATGAGCTCCGTCACCGGGTGCTCGACCTGCAGGCGCGTGTTCATCTCCATGAAGAAGAAGTCGCCATTCGGCGCCAGCAGGAACTCGATGGTGCCCGCGCCGCGATACCCGATGGCGCGGATGGCCTGCACCGCCACGGCGCCCATGCGCTCGCGCAGCTCCGGGGTGACCGCCGGGGACGGGCTCTCTTCAATCACCTTCTGGTGCCGCCGCTGGACCGAGCAGTCGCGCTCGCCCAGGTGCACCGCGCCCCCGTGCTCGTCCGCGAAGACCTGCACCTCCACGTGGCGCGCGCCCTCGATGGCGCGCTCCAGGATGAGCTCGCCGCTGCCAAAGGCGTTCGTCGCCTCGGAGCGCGCGGAGCGGATGGCGTCGAGCAGCGCGCCCGCGTCGCGGACCAGGCGCATGCCGCGTCCACCGCCGCCCGCCGCCGCCTTCACCATGAGGGGGAACCCGATGCGCTGGCCCTCGCGGACCAGGGCCTCGTCCTCCAGCGACTCACCGGGACGGGCCGCCTCATAGCCGGGGATGCACGGCACGTCGGCGGCCTGCATGCGCAGCTTCGCCTGCCGCTTGTTCCCCATCAGCTCGATGGCCTCCGCCGGCGGCCCGACGAACACGAAGCCGGCCTCCGCGCACGCGCGCGCGAAGTCCTCGTTCTCCGACAGGAAGCCGTACCCGGGATGGATGGCGTCCGCGCCGGAGGCCTTCGCGGCGGCGAGGACCCGCTCGATGGAGAGGTAGGACTCCCTCGCGGGCGCGGGCCCCAGGTGCATCGCCTCGTCGGCGAGCCGCACGTGGGGGGCCTCCCGGTCCGCGTCGGAGAAGACGGCGACCGTGCGCAGGCCGAGCCGGCGGCACGTCCGCAGCACGCGCACGGCGATCTCACCCCGGTTCGCCACCAGCACCTTGTGGATGCGTTTCATGATTCCCCTCGCTACAGCCGGGCGACGCCGAAGGAGTTGGGCGACAGCGTGCGGCGCGAAGCCTCGTCGCACGTGGCCAGGATGAACCCGAGCACCCGCCGCGTGTCCCGGGGGTCGATGACGCCGTCGTCGAACAGCCGCGCGCTGCAGTGGAAGGCGTCCGACTCCTGGTCGAACTGCTCGATGAGCGGCTTCGCCATCCCGTCCAGGAACTCCTGGTCGGGCGGCAGCCCCGCGCGCCGGGCCTTCTCCGTGGCGACGATGGTCAGCACCTTCGCCGCCTGCTCGCCGCCCATCACCGCGGTGCGCGCGTTGGGCCAGGCGAAGATGAAGCGCGGGTGGAACGCACGGCCGCACATGCCGTAGTTGCCCGCGCCGAAGGCGCCCCCCAGCAGAAGGGTCATCTGCGGCACGGTCGCGTTCGCCACGGCCTGCAGCATCTTCGCGCCGTGCTTCACGATGCCGCCCTGCTCGGACTGGGTGCCCACCATGTAGCCGGTGGTGTTCTGCAGGTAGACGATGGGCGTGCGCGCCTGGCAGCAGAGCTGGATGAACTGCCCCGCCTTCGTCGCGCCCTTCGCCGTGATGGGCCCGTTGTTGCCGATGATGCCCACCGCCCGGCCCTCGATGCGCGCCCAGCCGCAGACGGTGAGCGCGTCGTAGTCGTCCTTGAACGGCGAGAAGTCCGAGTCATCCACCAGCCGGGCAACCACCTCGCGGCAGTCATAGGGCTTCCGGTGGTCGATGGGCACGACGCCGCACAGCTCCTCCACCGCGTAGCGCGGCGGCTCGAAGCCGGGGCGCGCGGGCTGCGGCAGCGCGTCGTTCCACCCGAGCGACGCGACGATCTCCCGCGCGATGCGGATGCCGTCGGCGTCGTCCTCCGCGAGGTGGTCCGAGGTCCCGGCCACGGTGGTGTGCATCTCCGCGCCGCCCAGGTCCTCGTCCGTGGCGACCTCGCCCGTGGCCGCGAGCAGCAGCGGCGGGCCGGCGAGGAACACCTTCGCCTTGCCGCGCACCATCACGACATGGTCGGACAGGCCCGGGATGTACGCGCCGCCCGCCGTGCTGGAGCCGTGGACGACGGTGACCTGGGGGATGCCGGCCGCGGACAGCTTCGCCTGGTTGTAGAAGGTCTCCCCGCCCGGGATGAAGATCTCCTGCTGGTAGAGCAGGTTCGCGCCGCCGCTCTCCACGAGCGACACGACGGGCAGCCGGTTCTCCAGGGCAATCTCCTGCGCGCGCAGGGCCTTCTGGACGCCCCACGGCGTCGCGGTGCCGCCCTTCACGGCGGAGTTGCTCACGAACACCAGGCAGCGCACGCCGGACACGAAGCCAATGCCGATGACGGTGTTGCCACCGGCCAGCGAGCCGTCGCTGTCGTCGTGGTGCTTGTAGCCGCAGAGCGTGGAGAGCTCCAGGAAGGGCGAGCCCCGGTCGAGCAGCAGCGCCAGGCGCTCCCGCGGCAGGAGCTGCCCGCGCTGCTTGAACTTCTCGCGGGCCAGCTGCTCGGTGTCGCGCGACTTCTGCTCGATGGCGCGCAGCTCGGCGACGCGGGCGAGCATCTCCTTGCGCTGCGTGGTGAAGGCGGCGGAGGCCGGTTCGACTTGGGAGACGAGCGTGGGCACGTCACTTCTCCTTCGGGCCGTCGAGGATGGCGGGCCCCTGGGCCAGGTGGAACCCGTCGTAGGGCTTGGAGTTCGAGTGCTCCGACAGCGGGAACGCCTTCGTGTTGCAGGACGCCCCGCCGTCGATGCGGATGACCTCGCCGGTGATGAACGCCGCCACGTCGGAGAGGAGGAAGACGATGGCGCCGCTGACCTCCGCCTCCGTGGCCAGCCGGTGCAGCGGCACCTGCTTGCGCAGGATGGGGATCATCTCGCGGACGAAGGGGTCCTCGTAGGTGTCCAGGCCGCTGGAGGCGACCCAGCCGGGCGCGACGGCGTTCACGCGGACCCCGGCGAAGGCCCATTCGACGGCGGCCGTCTGCGTCAGGTTGAACATGCCGGCCCGGGCCGCGCCCGAGTGCCCCATGCCCGGCATGCCGTTCCAGGCATCCGCGAGCATGTTCACGATGGCGCCACCGTGGTCGGTCATGGACTGGTTGAACACCTCGCGCGCGACCAGGAAGCCGCCGGTGAGGTTCGTCGCGACGACCGCCTCGAAGCCCTTCTTGGAGATGGCCGACAGCGGCGACGGGAACTGCCCGCCCGCGTTGTTCACCAGCCCGTGGATGCGGCCGCGCTCCTTGACGACGGCGGCGACCATGTCGCGCACCGCGGCCTCGTCGCGGATGTCCACGGCGTGCTGCGTGGACGCATGGCCCTCGGCGGCCAGCTCCCCGGCGACCTTCGCGAGCTTCTCCTGCTTGCGGCCGACAAGGACGACGTGCGCGCCGAGCGACGCGAGCTCGTGCGCGGTGCACCGGCCAATGCCGCTGCCGGCGCCGGTGACGATGAGGGTGCGGTCCGCGAACGCATCCGGAGCGAAGACTGAACGGTATCCCATCGTGTTCTCCTAGCGTGCCTTGCGGGGCAGCGTGCCCATGGCCTTGCTGATGATGCCGAGCATCACCTCGTCCGCGCCGCCACCGATGGAGCCCAGGCGCAGGTCGCGGTAGGCGCGGGCGACGGGGTTGTCCCAGGTGAAGCCCATGCCACCCCAGTACTGGAGGCACCCGTCGACGAGCTCGCGGGCCAGCCGGCCCGACTTGAGCTTGCACATCGAGGCGAGCTTCACGACCTCCGGGTCGTCCTTGTTCTCGATGTACAGGCCGACGGTCCGGTAGATGAGCGCCCGGAGCGACTCCACCTCCGTCTGCAGCTCCGCGAGCCGGAAGTGCACGCTCTGGTTGTCGAGGATGGACTGGCCGAAGGCCTTGCGCTGCCGCGTGTACTCGGCCGTCTGGGCGATGAGCCGGTCGAAGGTGACGAGCGTGCTCGCGGACACGAACAGCCGCTCCTCCTGAAACTGCTGCATCTGCATGGCGAAGCCGCGCCCCTCGTCGCCGATGCGGAAGCGCGTGGGGACGCGCACGCCGTCGAAGAAGAGCTGCGCCGTGTCGGACGCCCACATGCCGAGCTTGCGGATCTTCGACCGCGTGATGCCGGGGCGGTCCATGGGCACGATGATGAGCGACTTGTTCGCGTGCGCCGGTCCATCCCCCGTGTTGGCGAGCAGGCAGACCCAGTCCGCCTGCATGCCGTTGGTGATCCACATCTTGCTGCCGTCGATGACGTAGTCGTCGCCATCGCGGCGCGCCGTGGTCGTCACGCTCGCCACGTCGGAGCCGCAGCCCGGCTCGCTCACCGCGATGGAGCAGACGCGCTCGCCGGTGAGCGTCGGCGCCAGGAACTCCCGTCGCAGCGCGTCGCTGCCGAAGCGGGCGAGCGCGGGCGTCGCCATGTCGGTCACCACGCCGATGGCCATGGGCAGCGCGCCGCAGGTGCAGTGGCCCAGCTCCTCGGCGAAGGCGACGGAGAACGACGCGTCGAGCCCCAGGCCGCCGTACTCCGCGGGCTTCGTGATGCCGAGCAGCCCCAGCTCGCCCAGCTTCCGGAACACCTCCCGGGCCGGGAAGAGCTCCGCGGCCTCCCAGGCGTCGACGTGCGGGTTCAGCTCCTGCTCCACGAACTTGCGGACGGTCTGGCGGATGGCGCGGTGTTCCTGGGTCTGCTGCATGGCTTCCTCGGTGGACTTGGGGGCGCGCTAGAGAAGCGATTCCGGGACGTCGACGTGGCGCGAGCGCAGCCACTCGCCCAGCGCCTTCGCCTGCTGGTCGAAGCGGGTGGACGACGAGACGCCTTCGCCCAGCAGCCCCTCGATGACGAAGTTCAGGGCGCGCAGGTTCGGGAGCACGTGGCGCTGGATTTGGAGCGCCTGCGTCTCCGGCAGCAGCGTGCGCAGCCGCTCCTCCGTGAGGGTGTGCACGAGCCAGCTCCACGCCTCGTCGGTGCGGACCCAGACGCCGATGTTCGCGTCCCCGCCCTTGTCGCCGCTGCGGGCCAGGGCGACCTGACCGAGCGGCGCGCGCCGGGTGGGCCCCTCCAGCGCGGCGCGGGCAGCGACGGCGCGGGGACGGCTTCGAGCTTCCGCGTCTCCTCCGGCGGCAACACGTCGATGCGCCGCCCATCCGGGAGCACCGCGACGTGCGGCACCTTCCGCGCGTCCACATAGCCCGCGGTGTAGACGCCGAAGGGCGAAGCCTCCCCGGGCAGCGCGGGCAGGAAGAAGCCGGGGTAGCTGGACAGGGCGAGCTCCACCACGGCGCCGGTGAAGGCCCGGCCGGCGACCTTCGGGTCGGCGTCCTTCACGGTGACCCGCAGGGTCGCCGACGCCTGCTCCTCGCTCGGGGCGTCGGCGTGGTCGGTGCGCGCGAGCGTGTAGAGGACCTCCGAGGGCCGGGGCTTGAGCGTCGCGTTGAGCTGCGTCCGCACGAGCGCGGCCTTCTCCTCGATGTCCAGGCCCACCAGCACGAACTGGGCGTCGTTGCGGAAGCCGCCGAGCCGGTTCAGGCACACCTTCACGTCCGGAGGGGGCGGCTCGCCGCGCACGCCCGACAGGCGCACCCGGTCGGGGCCCTCCGCTTCAATCACGATGGTGTCGAAGCGCGCGGTGGCGTCGGGGCCGGCATAGCGGGCCCCTCCGATTTCATAGACGAGCTGGGCCTTCACCGTGTCGACGGTGACGGCGCCTCCGGTGTCCGGATGCTTCGTGATGATGCTCGAGCCGTCGGCGAAGACCTCCGCCAGCGGGAAGCCGGGCCGGCGCACGTCGATTTCACCGAAGCGCGCGAAGTTGCCGCCCGTGGCCTGGGCTCCGCACTCCAGGACGTGGCCCGCGACCATGGCGCCCGCGAGGCGGTCCCAGTCGTCGCGCTTCCAGCCGAAGTGGGAGGCCGCGGGGCCGACGACGAGCGAAGCGTCCGTCACGCGCCCCGTGACGACGATGTCCGCGCCCGCGTCGAGGCAGGCCGCGATGCCCCAGCCCCCGAGGTACGCGTTCGCCGTGAGGGGCTGGTCGAAGCCAAGCTCATCCGCGCGTCCGACGAGGTCATCGCCTTCGACATGCGCGATGTTGACGGACAGCCCCAGCTTCGTGGCGAGCGCGCGCAGGTCGTTCGCGAGCCCCTGCGGATTGAGGCCACCGGCGTTCGCGACGATGCGCACCTTGCGCTCCACCGCGAGCCCGAGCGTCTCCTCCAGCTGGCGCAGGAACGTCCGGGCGTAGCCGCCGTCCGGGTTCTTCAGCCGGTCGCGGCCCAGGATGAGCATGGTCAGCTCCGCCAGGTAGTCGCCGGTGAGCACGTCGAGCGGCCCGCCCTCCAGCATCTCCCGGAACGCGGAGAAGCGGTCGCCGTAGAAGCCGGATGCATTGCCGATGCGCAGCGATCGCCCGTCCATCGCACCTCCTGTGCCAGGGAGCGGCGAGTCTGTACCCCGCCACCCAAAGAAAGCAATCACGATTGCTTTTTTCTTCCCACCGCAACAGTGTGGCTCCATGAGCGGCGCGGCGAGCGGAACGACACGGCAGGAGCAGGAGCGCAGCCGGGTGACGCGGCAGAAGCTGATGACGGCCGCCATCGAGGTGCTCGTGGAGAAGGGCTGGGCGGGGGCGACGATGGGCGCCATCGCCGAGCGCGCGGGGGTGTCGCGCGGCGCCTGCCAGCACCACTTCCCGACGCGCGCGGCCCTGGTCGCGGCCGCCGTGGAGCACGTCTTCCACCAGCAGGTCGAGGAGCTGGTGCGGCGCGCGAAGGGCCTGCCGGAGAGCCGGCGGCGCGTCGAGCCCTCTTGAACCTGCTCCATGACGTCTACGCCGGCCCGCTCTTCACGGCCGCGACGCACCTGTGGGTGGCGGCCGGGGCCGACGCGGAGCTCAAGGCCCTCCTGCTTCCGCTCGAAACGCACGTGGGCCGCGAGGTGCACCGGCTCACCGTGGACCTGCTGGGCCTGGATGAGCGCGACCGCGACGTGCGCGACGCCGTGCGCGCGACGCTGGACCTCCTGCGCGGCCTGGCGCTCGCGAACCTGCTCCACGACGACACCGCCCGGCGCCGCAAGGTGCTTGCCCATTGGGCCCGGACGCTCGAAGCACAGCTCACGCCGAAGCGCGCGATGCAAGCCGACTGATGCGCTTGGGGCAGCAAGCTTTTCAAGACGAATTCCCCTGAACCCGGGAAAGGCATTCTTGATATGTCTTTCGCCACGGGCGCCCCACCCCACGCGGGTGCCCGCCTGAGGGGAAATCCAGATGCGAATCGTTTCAAGAGGGACCCGCGGTCTCGTCGCCGCGCTCGTCGGTGCGGGCGCCCTGGCTGTCGTTGGATGTGGTGAGGTCCCGAGCACCCCCGACACCACCGTGTCGTCGCAGACCCGGCAGGAGGATGCGCAAACCTTCGGCCGGCTGGTGGCGCGGCTGAGCGGCCCCGAGGCCCCCGAGGACTTCGTGCGGAGCTGGCTCGCGAAGGAGTCCGGCACGCGGGAGAGCGTCGCCCAGTTGCTCCGGGACTGGCCGACGCGCGCCGATGGGAAGCTGGACCTGACGCGCGCTCCCCTGCGCCTGCGCGACCTGTCGCGGGGCAGCGCGGCGGAAGGACAGTTCGCCTTTGACGTGCTCGACGCGAAGGGCCATCCGCTGAAGCTCACCCTCACCCTGGCGTATGACCTGTCCGCGAAGACTGCCGCGGACGTGTCTGCCCAGGCCCACCGCGGGCAGGCGATGGACCGGCTGACGCCCGGCACCGAGGCGTTCAACGCCGCGCTCCAGACCGTCACCGACCGCCTCACGGCGCGGACGGGCCAGCTCCTCCTGGAGGAGGATCCCGACACCCAGGCGCCCGCCGTGGAGCTCACCGCGCCGGCCCCGGGCAGCTACGTGCGCTCCACCGTCGCCGTCACCGCGAACGCGACGGATGACGTGGGCGTCGCCCGCGTGGACTTCTTCGACGGCACCACGCCCATCGGGTCGTCGACCGTGGCGCCCTTCACCGTCTCCTGGAACACGACGTCGCAGGCGTCGGGGGTGCACTCGCTGACGGCGCAGGCCTTCGATGCGGCCGGCAACAGCGGCACCTCCAGCGTGGTGAGCGTCACGGTGGACAACAATCCCCCGCTGATCGTCGGGAGCCAGCCCCAGAACCCGCCCATCATGCAGAACTACGTGCGCGGCACCGTCAACGCGTCGTGGACGGTGGCCCTGCAGGGTGGCGCGCCCGTGGCCCTGGCGCAGGTCTTCCAGAACGGGGCCGTGGTGTCGTCGAACCCCACCAGCAGCGGCAGCACCTACTATTACTCGTGGAACACGCTGTTCCTGGGCAACCGCTCGTACACCCTGGGATTCCAGGCGACCGACGCCGCGGGCAACGCGTCCGTGCTCTACACGCGGACGTTCATCGTGGACAACGCGAAGCCGTCGCTCTCCGTCATCACCTCGCCGGCCAACGGGGCGGTGGTCAGCGGCGTCGTCACGCTGGCGGCCTCCGCGAGCGACAGCCAGGCCATGGCCTACGTCATCTTCGAGGTGGACGGCGTGTGGCTCACGCCCTTCGCGACCACCGCGCCGTACACGAAGACGTGGGACACCACGGGCCTGTCCGGCACGCACACCCTCGTCGCCATCGCCACGGACCGCGCGGGCAACGAGCGCCGCAGCAATCCCATCACCGTCACCGTGCCCTGAGCTGAAACACCCGGCGGCCCGGGGACGGCTCTCTTCGTCTCCGGGCCGCGCTCCGCCGGATTCAGCAGCGGTAGAGGTAGGTCAGCGCGGTGATGTCCGTGCTGGTGAACTCACCGGTCGGGTTCGGCGGGAGACAGGCATTGAAGATCGACCCGTTCACGTAGGACGTGGCGGGCGTGCCGGGGATGAGGATGGCCCCCACGCCCGCCGTGCCTTCACTGCCCCCGGTGCCGCAGCTGATGACCTGGGAGTAGTAGTCCGAGTGGCGCATGCCCAGCGTGTGCCCCAGCTCGTGGGTGACGATGTGCTCGACCGTGTCCAGCGGCGCGGTGTTCCACCCCGTACCGATGGTGATGGTCCCGTAGGGCAGGCCCCCCGAGGGGTAGCCCGAGCTGTAGCCCGTGCCCGCCGCGGTCTTCGCGACGATGGTCGCGCTGCAGCCGGTGGTGGGCCCCCGCACCATCGTGAAGCAGAGGCCCAGCGCGTTGTAGTTCTGGATGGCCAGGTCCAGGCCCTGGCTCAGCCGGCTGTAGCTGCTGAACGTGGACGTCGGGTTGATGCAGATCTTCCTCACGAGGGAGGTGCTGACGACGTTGGTCGTCCGGTACTGCTCCGCGCTGTCCCCCCCGGACTGGAGCATCTCGCGGGAGGCCTCGACGCTCACCAGGGCGTCGCCCCCCACGGAGACCGCCTCCCCCGAGACCTGGATGTCGCCCGCCTGGAACCCCGCCTCCAGCAGGTTGGAGACGATCTCCTGGTGCTCCTGCTCCAGGTCGGTACCGCAGCCGGACAGCCACGCACCACAGCCCACCACGAACACCGCCGCACTCTTGAACATGGTCGTCTCCCTCGGGTCCTGTCGAGCGGAGTCCGGCCTCAGCGCTCGACGATGTCCGCGTCCACCAGGTACGGCGACGCCGCGACAATCGCTTCCATCGTCCAACCCCGGTTGGCGCCGCGGCCGGTGTCGTCGCAATCGCCGTCGGTGTGGATGCCCAGCAGGTGTCCCTGGCGGTTGAGCACGCCCGCGCCGGAGCTTCCGACCAGGGTGTCCAGGTCCACGTAGTAGACCAGCGAGTTGCACGCATCCAGGTACTCGCCCTCGGCGATGGCCTTGGGCTTGCCCCGGGGATGCTGGATGATCGCCAGGCGCTCGCTGGGGACGGCCGTCAGCAGCACCGGCGCCACCTTGGGAAGCACGTCGAGCTGGATGAGCGCGTAGTCGGGTTCGAGCGACTGCTCGATGACGGTGCCCTCGGTGATGAGCGGGTCGCCGTCTGACTGCTCCTCGAAGTTGAAGACGAGCAGCGGCCGGTCGCCGAGCGCGACGCAGTGCCCCGCCGTCACCACCACGGGCCCCGCGCTCGCTTCAATCAGCGTTCCGGTGCAGCGCCCGTCAATCAGGACGACCGCGTCCTCGCTCGCCTGCGCGACGTCCGCGAACTCGCCCTGGTAGCTGTTGATGGGGGTGAAGTCGGCGGTCGGGCCGCACTGCGTGAGGCCATGCACCTCCGACGGCTGGCGCACCCGCGACGCCGCGGGACTCTCACAGACTGCCGGATGGGAAGCCGCGGGCACCTTCTCCTTTCCACAGGCCGTGAGGCCCAGGAGGAAGGTGCCCGCGAGGATGCGACCCCACGGACTCATGAAGGACTCAAGGGGTCGCAACGCCATTCCTTGATGCTAGTACAGGGCGTTCAGCGCCGTGATGTCGGTGCTGGTGAACTCGCCGCTCTCCGTCGAACGGAAGCAGGAGTTCATGATGGAGCCGCCCACCGTCGCGTTGCTCGGCGTGCCGCTGATGAGGATGGCGCCCACGCCCGCGGAGCCCTCGTTGGTGGCGGAGCCGCCGCAGGAGATGGAGCGGTTGTAGTAGTCCGAGTGACGGAAGCCGATGGTGTGACCCAGCTCGTGCGTGATGACGTGCTCGTTCACGTCCACGCTGTAGCTCTGCAGGGCGGTGCCGATGTTGATGGTGCCGTAGGGCCTGCCGCCCGACGGGAAGCCCGCGGAGCCGCCGGCGCCGGACGTCACCGTCGCGGTGATGTTCGCGCTGCAGCCCGAGGTGGGGCCACGCGCCATGGTGAAGCTCAGGCCGCGCTGGTTGTAGTTCTGGATGGCCAGGTCCAGACCCTGGCTCAGGCGGCTGTAGCTGTTGAACGTGGACGTGGGGTTGATGCAGATCTTCTTCACGGTGGAGGAGACGAGGTTCGTCGTGCGGTACTGCTCCTGGGTCTCCTTGCCCGTCTGGAGCATCTCGCGGGACGCCTCCAGGCTCACCTGCGCGTCACGGCCCACGTACACCTGGCCATCGGCAACCATGATGTCGTCGGCGGGGAAGCCGGCCTCGATCAGGTTGGAGACGATCTCCTGGTTATCGCTCTCGACGTCGCTACCGCAGCCGGACAGCAACGCACCACAGCTCGCCACGAGGACTGCCGCCTTCTTGAACATTCGTCGTTCCTCTGTTCGGGGGAGATCCGCTGCCGCCTGACCTTCCCGTCAGCCGCGGACAGCTTGCCCCGCCACTGAGCAACTGCCGGGCCAGCCAGGCGTCAGAGGGAATAACTGGGTTTCGTTGAATTTCTTGGAGCACCGATACTCCAGCTTCCAAGAATCTGAGCGTAAAACAGCGTGACAGTTTGAACTGCAAGTACCCGTCACGACGGTTCTTTTGCCTGCTCCATGGCGGCCCTCCTGTTTTCGGACAGGGGTGTCTTTCAATCAGTCACCCTCCCCGGGGTCCTATTTACCCCGGAAATTCATGCAATCCATGCAGATCTTGCCAAAGCTGGGAGTGAATCCACTCCCGGGGTATCCCGTCCCCATGTCCATGCGCCCTTCCCTCCCCATCGCCGCGCTGTTGGGTGCGGCCCTGTCGTTCCTCCCCGGCTGCGAGAGCACGAAGTCGAGCGGCCCGTCCCCCTCCGACACGCGGTCCCAGGACACCGCGTCCGTGCAGTCCGCCGAGGCCTGGGCGCGCGCACGCGTGGGAGACCGCGTCACCTACGCCTTCACCGCGACGCAGGGCCCCGCGCCTCGCGGCGGTGGCGGCAGTGCGCGCACCCTTCAGGGGCAGCTGACGCTGGAGGTGGTGGCCGTGCAGCAGCCCTGGGTGTGGGTGCGCGTGGCCTTCAGCGACGCGTCCGGCAAGCCCCTCTCCCAGGCGCGACTGGCGCAGGACCTGGTCCTGCCCGTGCGCGCGGACACGACGCGCCTGCTCGAAGTCCCTCACGGGGGCAAGGCCTCCGCCGAGGTCGCGTCCAGCGCGGGCCGCACCTGGGAGGCCGTCCGCTACGTCAGCGACCAGCGCCCCGTGGACGGCCCGCTGAGCACGCGCGTGTACGCCAACGCGCCGGGCCCGCTGTACCTCACCCGTGGCCTGATTGAAGCGGGCATGGAGGCGTCCGGCTTCGGCGCACAGGGGGGCTTCCAGCTGACGTTGCGCGAGGTGCGTGAGGGTTCGGCGGAGGCCAGCGCCCCCGTGCCCGCGCTGGAGCGGCCCCTGGGCCCGGGCGCGTACTACGAGCGGTTCGTGGACGTGGGCCCCGGACCCGGCGTGCAGCGCGTGTGCTTCACCGCCGAGCGCGGCTTCCTCCTGCGCACCGAGGGCCCCGTCGAGGCCAACGCCGCCCCGTGCTCGGACTTCTCCCAGGCCGAGCCGGAGCCCCTGGAGGAGCTGCTGATGGGCCTGCCCTGGGAGGTGCTGTCCGCGGGGGAATGGCCGCCCGCCGCCGCCGTGTCCGGCACCCGCGGCACGTTCAGCGCGGAGGGCGCGACGTGCCTGCCCTCATCACGCGGAGCAGTGAGGACGTCGAGGGCACCCAGCGCGTCTTCTCCGAGACCTACGCGGCCGAGCCGTGGGCGCCGGGGCTCGCGGGGCTGCCCTACGAGGCGCGCTTCCAGCCGCTCGCCAGCAGCACCGAGCGCGTGGTGACGGGCGGCCAGAACGTTCCGGAGGGCGGCACGCGGATCGTGCGCTGGGGTTCGTGGCTCGCGGGAGCGAAGTGACGCGGGCGTCCGGGTGACAGGCTTTACGGAGCCGGTGCATCGCTCCGTGAGCTGTCATTGCCTCGCACGAGCTCGACCTGGAGCCCCGCGCCGGCCGGGCGGTGCGCCCATTCCTGGAAGGAGGCGCGGAACGCCTCCACGGCCGCGAACAGCGGCCCCTGGGGCTGCCAGGACAACGCCGCCACGTCCCGGGCCTCGCGCACTTCCAGCCCGATGAGCAGGGGGCCTCCAGCGTGCGCGGGCAGGAAGGGACGCACGGAGAGACGCCGGTCCCCTTCCAGCCGATACACCAGGGCCGTGGCGTGTCCGAGGACCCAACCCGCGACGCGCTCCCGGTCCTCGGAGGTGGCGGCTTCGACGGACAGGCGCAGCGCGGCCGGTGGGGCCTCCATGGCGTTGAATGACTGGAAGAGCGCGGCCCACGCGGAGGGAGTGCGCGTGGCGCGGGCGTTGGCCACGAGCTCGCGGGCGCGGAGCAGCTCCTCCCGGATGACGCGGAACGTGGACCGCGACACGTTGCGCGCGGTGTTTCGCGCGGGGAGCGCGGGAGCGATGACGGGCAGGAGGTCTCGCTTGCCGTCGGGCCGGTAGCGCGCCGTCTCGGGTGTGAGCGCCACGGGCTGGGGCCACGGCCAGGAGGCGAAGGTGCTGAAGAAGTGCGCGAGCAGCGACGCGTCGGAGCGCATCGCGTCCGGGGTCGCGCGGGTGCAGGCCCAGGCCGCGAGCAGCGTCCACGACAAGCCGCCGAGGTAGCCCAGCGCGTGCGAGTAGAGGCCCCGCGCCCGCGCCCAGGCCTTCACCGCGCGCAGCAGGGTCCGGAAACGCTCGGTCCGTGCACTGTCATGGGCCAGGGCGTCCATCAGGCCCAGCGTGTCCGCCAGTCCCAGCACGGCGCGGAGGCCCGCGGAGTCGAGCCGGTCGCCATCCCGCGCGAGCAGCGTCAGGGGGTCTTCCGCGAGAACACCCTCTGGACGGCTCGCATAGGCGAGGTCGAAGCTCACGCCTCCCAGGGACAGCTTCACCAGCGGGATGGCGGCGTCCGCCACGTAGCGAGCCGTGCCGGGTGCCAGCGCCTGGAGGAGCGCTCGCGCGAAGTCCTCGCGGGGCAGGCTCGCCGGACCGATGGCGACCGCGTCCACGTCGCTGCCCGCGCCATCCGTGCCCAGGAGATACGAGCCATAGGGGTGCAGCGTGGCGCCGATCCGCTCGCAGTGCTGGCGAAGGGTGTCCACCGCCGCGGTCCTGGCCGCGTGTCCGTCCTGGGACTCGCCAGCGTCGAGCGAGGCCAGCGCCTCGCGCAGCGGAGCGTCCTCATGCTCCGGGGGTGCGCCCCGTCCCTGTCCCAGGGGAATGCGCCGGATGACCTCGAAGGGGGTGTCGCCCCTCCTCCGGATGAGACAGAGCTCGCCCACGCGGAACTTCAGTGGCCGCCAGCTTCGCTGCCACTCCGCGAGCGTGCGGGCGAGGTCCGCGTCCGAGGAGCGCGGGAGCTGCCCCACGGAGAGGTGGGGCGTGAAGCCGCCATGGGAGGACGTGGCGCATTCGGGCAGGGCCGCCACGAGCCTCGCGTGCAGGGCCGCCAGCGCGCCGGAGGGCTGCTCCTCGGGACGGAGCCACGCCGTCGCGTTGGCGCGGTGTTCGAAGTGGCTGAACGCGGAGAGCGTCACCTCGAAGGGCTCGATGCCCTGGAGGGCATCCACGAGGAGCGCCTCCGCCGTCTCGAAGTCGTCCTCAGGGACGAACGGATACAGCAGCGTGACGTGGGGCATCCACCGCTGGAACTTCGCGTCGTGCTTCTTGCGCAGCGCCTGGATGGGTCCCCAGACGTCCTCCGGGGGAATGAGCACCAGGGCGGTGTGGTGCACCAGCGCCGTCTGGGCCCGCGGCGCGAGCGTGGCCGCTTCCCGGCGCAGGACGCAGCGCACTCCGAAGTGATCCGACACGAAGAGGGCCTGCCCGGTGGGCGCGGGAGGGCCCGCCAGGGGCGCTTCGCCGAAGAGGTCCACGGCCGCGGGAGCGAGCCGGCCCGACGGAGACGCCACGAGCACCCGGTCCAACCGCTGGAGCCGCCCCGAGACGGTGGTGAGCGCCGCCAGCGTGTTCAGCCGTGGGTTGAACGTCTCCCCCGCTTCCGAAGGCCGCAATGCGGACCACGCATCCACGAAGCCCGCACGCGAGAACGCCTCCGCTTCCGGCGCCCCGTCACCGAAGTTGAAGTCACCGGCCAGCATCAGGTCCGGGGCCGCTTGGTCACCCGTGGCACCGAGTGCACGGGCCCATTCGAGGAGGGCCTCGATCTGCACGGCGCGCGCGGAGGCTCCGGATGGGTCCCGGTTGCTCGTCAGGTGCGGAGTGGCCACCCACAGCGGGCCCTCGGCAAGGCGCAGCTCGGCGGTGATGATGCGCTTGTCCCGGGAGAAGACGCGCTGCCACACGGAGGCGAACGGCACGCGAGACAAGAGCACCTGTCCATAGCGTTCCACGGTGTGCGCGCCAGGACCGTCGGACATCCAGTAGTGCTCGCGCACCCAGTGTTCCGCGAGCAGGGCCCGAAGGAAGGACGGGGTGACTTCCTGGAGCGCGATGACGTCCGTGTCCGTCTCGCGGAGCAGCGTGAGCGCCGCCGGGGTCCTGCGCTCGGTCGCCAGCAACTCCGCGTCGTACAGGTCGAAGAGGACGTTGAAGGTGGCGACGGTGAGCGAAGCCGGCTTGGGAACCGCGTGGCCCGGCTCCCCCGAACGCTCCGTCCACGAGCCCGAGCGCGCGTCGTACCGCCACGCGGGCAGCGGCGTGAAGCCCGGCACCGCGAGGAGCGGAGGCGGAGCGGGCTCCTCCTCCTCGGGCCGGGCATGGCTCAGCAGGTCGATGCGCTCCTTGCGGTCCCATACCACCTGGGGCCCGCGCTTGAAGTACCAGACGCGGTGCCACGGAATCTCGCCATCGGGGACGAACGCCTCGAAGGGCATCTCCTCCATCGCACCGCGATGCGCGTCGTAGCCGACGGCGAACTCGCGGGCGTCGAGCCGGGGATCCCACCGGATGCGGTGATACACCTCGCGGCTGGTCGTGAAGCGTTCCTGGGACATGGCGGAGCTCGTGGCGAAGGGTACTGGAAGGCACGCCAACACGGGCCGCGCACGCGCCGCGTTGACGCGTCGGTTCAAGTCCGCCTGACACGCACCCTCGCAAGGCCCAGCGGCTCAGCGCCCCAGGCGTTTCACATGGCGATCCTTCGCGATTCCCAGCTCCAACTCGAATGCACTGGTTTGGATGGTTGCGTGCCTTCAAGGCTCAAGGCAGGCCTCACTCCGCAGATTCCGATATACGGCGCTCCATGGGTGACTGGGGACAGGTGACGCTCTTCCGGACGGACGAGCTCGATGCGCTGGAAAGAGCCATCCGTGATCTCTGCCTGACAGAAGGGCTCGTGGCGGCGCCCTACGTGCGGCGCAAGCGCGAGAAGTGGGACCGGATGCAGTACGGGACGGGTGCGACCTCCGACCGGTGGGCCCTCGCGCTCGGGGCCGGCCTCGGAGGCTGGTCTGTCGTCAAGACGGCCCCGCTGGAGCTGCTCGCGGAGCCCGGTGCCTCCGGCGAGCACAGGCTGGGGGCCATCGCGCGCACGCTCGGCTGCGAAGCCCTGCACGTCTCTCTGTATGACGGCACTGCCATGGTGATCGCGCAGGCCGCTCCGACAGGCGAGGTCGTGCTCTCGGGCTACACCCTGGAGGGTCCGCTCTTCCATGGCATCGAGATTGAAGAACAACGCTTCGAGCCCAGGCTTGAAGGCACGCACGTGCCTCCTTCCGTCCAGGCAGCACTTGAGCACTCTGCTGCCGATGGCTTCAGCGAGGTCCTCACACAGCTCGCCGGACAGCACTGGGCTGAGGTCTCCCTGAAGCTCATCGAGGGTGAAGCGGTGCCGGCAGCCCGCGTGTTGTCATTCGCGCGGCCTGGGATTGAAAAAGGGGCTCCACTTCGACTGAAGCTCAGGGTCGAGGAGCATCCCCTCGGCACGCGCTACGTGCTGGATGACGGGATCTGGCTCGATGGCAGCAGCATCGAAGCGGCCGACTCGGAGGTGGGCGCTGCTTTTGTCGCGAAGGTGGCGCGCTGGCTCGGAGTCCCCGTGGCGCTCGAAGCTGGCGTGCCGCGTTCCCTCTTCTGCGTACGCGCGACGCCGAGCGAGTACACGCCCCGCGCCGGCTTCGAGACAGAGCTGGTATCCATCGGTGACGACGGGGGATGCGAGTTCCTGCTGCACACCGCGCGACGCCCTGGCATCGCGGAACTCGAAGAGCGCAGTCCCCACCAGCGACGTCGCCTTGTCACCCGACTCACCCGGGCCCTCGTGGGCGCGCGTGCGCACGGCGATGCGGCCTATCGAGGCTTTGAACGCGTGTTCAATGAGCCGACGACCCATGCCGTTGGCGCCTTCGCGGGCGAGCGTCTCGCCACGGCCTGGTGGCGCCGGGGACGTTCGGCGGTGGCAATCGAGGGCCAGGAGGTCTTCGAGCTACCCGGGCTCTGCACGGCCATCGCCGGTACGCGTCGACAGCTCGCGCTTGCGCTCGTCACGCCAGGACACGTCAACGAACGTTCCCAGGGCTACAGCCAGACGGATCCCACGGTCATTGTCGTCATGGACGTCGACACGGGAGAAGTCCGCGAGGTGCTCCGCAGCGACGAGCACCTGACGTTCGGCTTCACGCAGTTGTGCTTCGCGGGTGACGTGCTCGGCGTTCGCGCTGAGCGCGACGAAGTGCCCATCGTCGTCATGCTTGAAGGGGGCGCTCGAACGGAGTCGGCAGGGGACTTTCCGTCGTGGGCGCGAAAGCAGCTGCAGCCACCCCCAGGAGTCGAGGGGCTCTATTCGTCTTATGATCTGCCAATGCTCTGGGCCGGGCCGGACGCAGTCGTGGTGGTTGACGAGCACGCACGTGGAAACAGCCGAAGGGATGCAGGTGCGGCCCTTGCCGTGCTCGACCTGAGGACCCGTGAGCAGCGCCCCTTCTTTGAAGCCGCGGGCCTCGAACCCATCGCATGCTCCGCGAGCGGTGCGCGCTGCCTCGCGCGAATCGAAACGCGGCGGCTCTTCGTAGGGAAGCGAGCGGACCGCGACGCGTAGGCCTTCGCCGAACCCCACGCTCGCGAAACACGCTGGCCCGGGTCTTGCCATGGAGCCCCCGTGGAGGAAGACACGGAATGGGTATTCGCGCAGGCGTGGTGGGGACGGGGTTGGTGGTCATGTCTTTGCTGTCGGCGGGTTGCAACGGCGGGTCGCCAACAGTTGATCCGCACGACGACCCTGTCGTCGACCCATCCGACGGAAACGAAGTTCCCACGCTCCCCCCGCCGGGTTCCATTCCGGACGCAGGCACGCTCCCTCCTGACGAAGATGGGGGGACACCCGATGCGGGCGGAACCCCCGACGCGGGGACGACGCCGGATCCGGATGCCGGCACCGGCGAAACACCCGACGCGGGCCCGTGGCCCACGGACGCGGTGCTCGACTACACGCGCTCGTATGGCGTCGGCAAACCCCAGAGCGTCGGCGTCGATGAGGGATTGAACCTCTGGCTCCTCGACGGCCGCCGCATCGGCGTGCTTCGCCCGGGCGACACCGCGCCCACGTGGACCACCGGCGTCGGTCAGGCGCGCGAGCCGTTCGGCCCGGAGGCGCTCGCGATGAGCTCCTCGGTCATCTGCGGCGGAGAGGCCGGACGCGCCTACGTCGGCTACACCGCCAACGAGATGAAGCGCGCCGAGGGCATCGAGCAACGCACGTACATCCCCTGGAAGGGCGAGGCGGGCTACTCGCCCGAGCGCTTCGCCGAGTACCAGAAGGGAGACCTCGACGCCGTCCGCGTCCAGCCCGACGGCAGCGTCACGCTGGAGGAGCACCTGTGGCGCACCACCGGCGCGTCGAACAAGGACCGTCAGGCGGGCATCCACAACACCAATGACTTCCACTACGAGGAGGACCGCTCCGTCCTCAACTGCGCCCGCGTGACGCGCGGCCGCGACCGCGGCGACCTCTACATCACCACCAACCACGGCGTGACGCGCATCCAGGGGCTCACCTACAACAGCCACCGGCACCCGGGCTGGTACCTCTTCGAGGACGGCTCGGAATGGGGCTCGCTGCAGTGTCCCTACATGCATGGCCTGGGCATCGCGCCCAACGGTGACGTCCTCGTCGCCAACGAGCAGATGCTCGGCGTGCTCGTGCCCAGCCCGAAGCTGGAGGAGTGGGACCGCGAGTTCACCTGGGAAGGCCCCACACCCTGGAAGTTCAAGAGCTACAACGACGCGCTCAACGGGCAGGCCACGGACGACTACTGGCGCGCCTTCGAGCAGGTCAGCTCGGGCCGCTACTACCTGGGCAGCGCGCAGTACGGCGTCTGGGCGCTGACGCCGAAGTCCCGCTCGGCGGGCAACTGGTCGAAGCTCGCGGGCCTGCCCACCAACCGCATCCTCTCGCTCAAGGCGACGGACGACGGCGCGCTCTACATCGGCACCAACGGCGCCGGCCTCTGGCGGCTGGAGGCCGACGGCACCACGCTGGCCCAGGTGCGGGAGGTGTCCGGCCAGCGCGTCCTGCAGCTCGTCTACGAGCCCAGCGTGAAGCCGAGCATGCTGCTGGTCCTCACCGACCAGGGGCTCACGGTCCTCCGGGGGCCGTGAGCCCGGGGCCTCAGGCGAGCTTCGCCAGGGTGGGCAGCACCTGCCCGCTCTGGCCCTGGACGAAGTGGTGGAAGCGCTCCGTGTTCGCGGCGGACTCGTAGTTCACGAGCCACGTGTCCCCGCGCACGGAGCGCACCTCGTCCACGATGCCCGCCGCCGGCCACACCGCGCCGGACGTCCCCGCGGCCAGGAACACCAGCCGCGTGCCGTCCTGGCGCGAGATGAACTCGCCGATGCGCGCCAGGTCCTTGGGGTCCAGCATCTCCCCGAACCAGACGATGTCCGGCCGCAGCCGGCCCCCGCAGCCGTCGCACCTCGGCACCGTGCCCGACGGGTGCACGGTGGTGTCGGCGAAGGGCTCGCGCGCGCAGTCCGCGCACTTCGTGCGGAAGAGGTTGCCGTGCATGTCCACCACGCGCTGGCTGCCCGCCTTCGTGTGCAGGCCGTCCACGTTCTGGGTGGCCAGGAGGAAGCGGTCCCCCAGGTGCTGCTCCCAGCGCACCAGCGCGTCGTGGCCCGGGTTGGGCTTCACGTCCGCCGCCCCGGCCCGGCGCTGCGAATAGAAGCGCCAGACGAGCGCGGGGTTCGCCTCGAAGCCCTGGGGGGACGCCACCGCCTCGACGGGGTGGTTCTCCCACAGCCCGTTCATGCCCCGGAAGGTGGGCACCCCGCTCTCCGCGGAGACTCCAGCACCGGTGAGCACGAGCAGACGGGTTCGCGAATCCAGGACGAGCGGTTCCACACAGCCTCCTTGTGCCAGCGGGCACGAGGGTTGTTAGAAGGGGCGGGACGGACTTCCTGACAGAGGACCCCATCATGGCCGAAGTCACCCTGGATCTGCGCGGTCAGCCCAAGACCGAGGCATACGCCGAACTGAAGACGCACGCGGTCGCCATCCTCGAAGGCGTGGATGACGACATCTGCGCGATGGCGACGATGAGCTGCCTGCTGCACCACGCCTTCGGCCACCTGTGGACGGGCTTCTACCGGGTGGTGACGCCCGGGAAGCTGCTGCGCGTGGGCCCCTACCAGGGGACGCTCGGGTGCCTGGAGATCACCTTCGGCAAGGGCGTGTGCGGCACGGCCGCGGCGAAGGGGGAGACGGTGGTGGTGGCGGACGTGCACGCCTTCCCGGGCCACATCACCTGCGACGGGCGCTCCGCGTCGGAGATCGTCGTGCCCGTGTTCGGGCGAAACCGCGAGCTGCTCGCGGTGCTCGACATCGACTCCGAGCACAAGAACACCTTCGACGACGTGGACCGCGCGGCGCTGGAGGACCTGGTGTCCTGGTTCCAGCACCGCGCGGCCTGAGCGCCACCGTCGCGCCGGAGCTCAGCGCTTCGCGAGGCGGGCGTAGGCCACGGCCAGCGCCCCCGCGAAGCGCGCGTTGTTCTCCAGCAGCGCCAGGTTCGTCTTGAGGCTCTTGCCGCCGGTGCGCTTCGCCATCTCGCCCAGGAGGAACGGCGTCACGGCCTTGCCGCGCACGCCCTGGCGGTCCGCGTCCGCCAGCGCCGACGCGATGTGCAGCTCCACGTCGTTGCGGCCCAGCGCGGCCTCCGCCGGAGGCGGCACGGTGTAGAGCACGCCGCCCTGCCCCAGCATGTCGAAGCGAGCATGGGCGATGCGCGCGGCGGCCTCCGCGTCGTCCGCGCGGTGCTCCAGGGAGAGGCCGGACTCGCGGCTGTAGAAGGACGGCAGCTCGTTGGTGCCCACGCCGATGACGGGCACGCCCGCCGTCTCCAGCAGCTCCATCGTCTTGGGCAGGTCCAGCACGGACTTGGCGCCCGCGCACACCACGGCGACGGGGTAGCGCGACAGCGCCGCGATGTCCTGGGAGATGTCCCAGTGCTCGGCGGCGCCCCGGTGCACGCCGCCGATGCCGCCGGTGGAGAAGACGCGGATGCCCGCCGCCGCGGCCAGCTCGCACGTGGCGCTCACGGTGGTGCCGCCGCTGGCGCGGGTGGCCAGCGCCACGGCCAGGTCGCGCGAGCCCAGCTTGAGGAGCTTCTCCTTCCCTTCGGCCAGCCGGCGCAGCGCGGCGTCCTCCAGGCCAATCCACACCTCGCCGTCCACGATGGCGATGGGCGCGGGCACGGCGCCGGCGCGGCGGATGGCCTCCTCGCACGCGCGAGCGGCGGCCAGGTTGTCGGGATACGGCAGGCCCTGCGCGACGACGCTCGTCTCCAGCGCCACCAGCGGCTGCCCGGAGTCCTTCGCGCGCCGCACCTCGTCCGAATAGCGGAAGTCCATGGGCGGGCATTTACGCCATGGGCGGGGCGGCCCGACAAGCACGGGCGTGGGGAAACGTCGACGCGACGTCGCCCGGGCGGAGCACCGCGCGTGCGGGTCACCCGCCGTGGAAGCGTCGCGGGGCCGCCTGTTCGTTGCAGCTCCGTCGGTTGCATCCGGACTCGCGGCGCCCTATGCCCCGCCGCGTGAGCACCTCGTCGCCCGCCGTCGCAGCGCCCGCCCGCCTCCTCTCCGCCTCCGACGTCGCGATGATCGCCGTCGTGGTCGTCTGGGGAACGAACTACACCCTCGTGAAGGACGCGCTGGAGGGCATGCCGCCCCGGGCCTTCATGTCGCTGCGCTTCGGGCTCGCGGCGCTCGCGATGGGGCTGGTGTTGTTCGCGGTGGAAGGCCACAAGCCGATGCCGTGGAAGACGCTCCTGCGGCTCACCGCGCTGGGGTTCGTGGGCAACACGCTGTACCAGCTGTTCTTCATCGAGGGCCTCGCGCGGACCACGGCGGCCAACAGCGGGATGCTCACGGCGGTCAGCCCCGTGGTGACGGCGGCGCTCGGCGCGGCGCTCGGGATTGAACGGCTGCGGCGCCCGGTCGTCGCGGGCCTGTCCCTCGCGGTCGTGGGGATGCTGCTCGTCGTCGGAGCGCGGGGCCCGGACCTGGGCGCGGCGACGTGGGTGGGCGACGCGCTGATTGTGTGCAGCTCGCTGTGCTGGGCCATCTACACGGTGGGCACGCGCGCGGTGGGCGCGGGCGTGTCCGCGCTGCGCGTCACCGCCATCACCATGCTCACGGGGGCCCCGGGCGTGGTGCTGGCCGGAGCCTCCCAGGTCATCGCGCTGGACACGTCGCGCGTGAGCGCCGCGGGCTGGGTCGCCCTGGTGTACTCGGCGCTGGTGCCGCTGGTGCTCGCGTACTTCGTGTGGTTCCGCAGCGTGCAGCAGGTGGGCACCAACCGCACGACGCTCTACGGCACCGGCATCCCCGTGGTCGCCGCCCTCACCGCCTGGGCGATTCGCGGCGAGCGCCCCACCCTGTTCCAGATCCTCGGCGCGGCGCTCATCCTCACGGGCGTGCTCATCAGCCGCCGCCAGGACACCGCCGTCACGAAGGCCTGACGGCTCAGCCGCGAGTCCCGCGCTCCAGCGTCAGCCCGTACTCCTCCATCTTCCGGTCGAGCGTGGGCCGGCTGATGCCCAGCAGCTCCGCCGCGCGGACCTTCTTCCAGCCGGACTCGCGCAGCGCCTCCGCGATGGCGTCGCGCTCCAGGCGGGCCACCTGCTCCTGCAACGTGCGAGGCGCCTGCCCCACCGCGCCCTCGCGCACCTCCGGAGGCAGCTGCGGGATGCCCACGTGGCCCGCCGCGTACACGCGCCCCAGCCGCTCCGCCACCAGCTCCAGCTCGCGCACGTTCTGCGGCCACGGATACTCCGCCAGCAGGCGCCGGGCCTCCGGTCCCAGCACCGGCGCCTCCCGCCCTCCCTGCCGGGCGCCGCGCAGCGCGAAGTGCTCCAGCAGCACCGGCACGTCCCCCCGCCGCTCCCGAAGCGGCGGCACCTCCAGCTCGAAGCCCGCCAGCCCCCGGG
>NZ_JBKGHJ010000389.1:0-8257 GCF_046520365.1 Corallococcus sp. 4LFB | reverse complement strand
CCCGCCACCTCCCGCGCGCAGGCCCCGGCCCAGGCGAAGTCCCCCGGCGCCACGGAGGAGGACGGCGCGGAGGGCCCGGATGAAGTGCCGCCGCCGCCGCCCATGCGCCCGCCGCCCCCGTCCTTCGAACAGTCGCGCGCGCGCGTGATGACCGCCTTCGCCGAGGAGCCGGTGGACAGCGACTGGAGCGGCCGCGCCACGCAGACGCTCAACGAGACCCTGCGCCAGCACCTGCCCTCCGGCTCGCGCGTGAAGGCGCTGGACTGCCGCGCACGCTCTGCCGCGTGGAGCTGGTGCACCGGAGCGCGGCCGACAGCACGCCCTTCATGATGGACGGCCTGCGCTCGTGGCCGGGCTCCATCTTCGTGGCCAGCGAGGCGCAGGAGGGCACGGACTACGTCGTCACCCTCATCGCCGCGAAGGAGGGCACGCGCCCGCCGCTGTAGCCCGTCCCCGTCCGCGCGGATGGGCGGCCCCCCACCGCGCGGGCGAGGCCGGCACGCGCCGGAAGCAAGTGCGCACGGCGCCCGGCGGATGCCCTACAGTCCGCCCGCGATGAGCAGCCGCCCCACACCCTCCCGCCGCCCCCTCTCCGGAGCGGGCCCCGTCATCCTCCACGCGCCCACCGACCCCGGCTGGCTGCCGCTGGCGCTCGCGAACTTCGACGCGGTGCTGGTGGACCACGCCCACTGCGAGAAGAAGGCCGCCGCCAACGCGCTGTCCATGCTCCAGGCCTACCCGGACCTGCCGGGCCTGCCCTCGCAGATGGCCCGCCTGGCCCGCGAGGAGAGCGCCCACCTGGCGCGCGTGCTGGACCTGATGGCCGCGCGCGGCCTCACCCTCACCAAGGACGCGGGCGACCCGTACGCGCAGGGGCTCCAGAAGCACGTGCGCACGCCCGCCCCGGAGCGGCGCGTGGACCGCCTGCTCGTCGCCGCCATCATCGAGGCGCGCTCGTGCGAGCGGCTCTCCCTGCTCGCGGAGGGGCTCACCGACCCGGCGCTCGCCCGCTTCTACGGGGAGCTGGCCCAGTCGGAGGACGGCCACCAGTCCCTCTTCCACCGCCTGGCCGTCACCGCCTCCAACGGCGACGAGGCCGCCGTGGACGCGCGCCTGCAATACCTCCTCGCGCAGGAGTCGCGCGTGCTCGCGGACGTGGGGCTGCGCGCGGCCATCCACTGAAGGCTCACGCGGCCTCAGTGGAACGGCCACACCAGGGGCACGGCGAAGACGAGGAACCCCACCAGCACCGCGGTCAGCGGCGTGCCCAGCCGGAAGAAGTCCGTGAAGCGGTAGTGCCCGGGCCCGTAGACGAGCACGCAGCTGGGCTCCAGCGGGGTGATGAAGGAACAGCTCGCCGCCAGCGTGACGCCCATGGCGAAGGGGCGCACGTCCACGCCCAGCTGCGCCGCCGCGTTGAGCGCCACCGGCAGCACCACCAGCGCCGCGGCCTGGTTGCTCATGGGCGCGGACAGCACGATGGTCAGCACCATCAAGAGCGCCAGCACCGCGCGCGGCCCGCCATAAGCGCCCAGCCGCGCCACGTGGTCGCCGACGAACTTCCCCGCGCCGCTCACCTCCATGGCCAGCCCCAGCGCCATCATGCACCCGATGAGCAGCACCACCCGCCAGTCCACGCGGAACGCGGTGCGCGCGTCCACGCACCGGGTGCCAATCATCAGCAGCATGCCGGTGAGCCCCGCCAGCGACAGCGGCACCCACCCCAGCGACCCCGCCGCCAGCGCCCCCAGGAAGATGACCACCGCGAGCAGCGCCTTCGCGTAGCGCGGCGGCTCGTACTCGTGGCCCTCCAGCACCATCAGCGTATGGCCCGGCGCCAGCTCCGCCACCTTCTGACGCGGGCCGCGCAACAGCAGCACGTCCCCCACGGCCAGGGGCAGCGTGGACAGCGAGTGGCTGTAATAGGCGCGCCGCAGCAGCTGCAGCTTCGTGAGCCGCTGGATGCCGGGGCGGCGGTGGAGCCCCAGCGCCACCAGCCCGAAGCGCTCCACGAACAGCGCCTCCTTGAGGCTGCGCCCCACCAGGGGACTTCCGGGGGGCACGCTCACCTCCGCGAGCATCGACTCCGGCCCCCCCAGCTCCGCGTCCGACAGCCGCACGTCCGGCCGCAGCTCGATGCCCCGCAGGTCCTTCACGCGCAGCACGTCCTCGCGCCGGCCCTCCACCACCAGCCGCTCGTCGCCCCTCAGCAGGTACGACGGCTTCGCGTTGAGCGTCTCGCCGTCGCGCACCACGCCAATCACGCGCAGCCCCAGCCCCTCGCTGATGTCCGACAGGGGCTTGCCCACGTAGCGCGAGTCCGGCGGCAACACGGCCTCCGTGAGGTACTCGCGCAGGGAGAAGCCCTCCGTGCCCGGCCTTCCCTCGCGCGCGGGCAACAGCCACCGCCCCAGCAGCAGCACCACGCCGATGCCCAGCACCGCCGCCGGCAGCCCCACCGGCGCCAGCTCCGTCACGCCAATGGGCGCCATCCCCTGCCGCTTCAGCGCCGCGGACACCACCAGGTTCGTGGAGGTGCCGAACAAGAGCACCGTGCCGCCCAGCATGGACGCGTACGCCAGCGGCAGCAGCACCTTGCTGCGCGGCACCTTCGCCCGCTGCGCGGCGCCAATGGCCACCGGCAGGAAGGCCGCCGTCGTCACCGTGTTGGAGATGAACGCGGAGAACACCGCCACCACGCCCATCATCGCCAGCACGAACGCCTGGTGCCCGAAGCGCGCGAAGAACGCCATCCGCTGCCCCACCAGCTGCACCACGCCCGTGGAGGCGAGCCCCTGCGTCATCGCCAACAGCGTGAAGATGAAGATGACGGTGTCGTTGCTGAAGCCCTGGAACGCCTGCGCCGGCGTCAGCACCCCGAAGAGCGCCAGCAGGCACACCACCACCAGCGAGGTGAACTCGATGGGGATGGAATCCATGGAAAAGAGGACCAACGCGACGACAATGACGGCCAGGACGAGGGCGATGGACATGGAGTGGGTGCGCCCCCCCAACCTGAACACGGAATGACACGCTGCCAGCGCGTGCCGCACCGCGCCGTTTACTGATGGGCGACCGGGCGCTGATAAGTGGAATTAGGCCAGAGCGGTCGAAAGTCCGGTTGACTGCCGGACGTCGGTTGCTTTTGGGGTTCCGCTCCAGAAGGTTTGGTGTTTCTTCCGAGAGATACCCCGAGGAGACATCCATGGCTTCGACGCAAGCGGCCGCCGCCACCGAGCAGGCGCCCACGAAGAACCCCACGCTGCTGGCCTGGGTGGCCAAGATGGCCGCGATGACCCAGCCGGACCGCATCGTCTGGTGTGACGGCTCGGAGGCGGAGAAGCAGCGCCTCACCGAGCAGGCCGTGAAGGACGGCACGCTCATCCCGCTCAACCCCCAGAAGCGCCCGGGCTGTTACCTGCACCGCTCCAACCCCAACGACGTGGCGCGCGTCGAGCACCTCACGTTCATCTGCACGCCGAACAAGACGGACGCGGGCCCCACCAACAACTGGATGGAGCCGGAGGCCGCCTACACGAAGCTGGGCCAGCTGTTCGAAGGCTGCATGAAGGGCCGCACGATGTACGTGGTGCCCTACGCCATGGGCCCGCTGGGCGGCGCCTCCACGAAGATTGGCGTGGAGCTGACGGACAGCGGCTACGTGGTGCTCAACATGCGGATCATGACCCGCATGGGGAAGGCCGCGCTGGACATGCTGGGCGACAGCGACGACTTCAACCGCGGCCTGCACTCCACGGGTGACGTGAACCCGGACCGCCGCTACATCTGCCACTTCCCCCAGGACAACACCATCTGGAGCTTCGGCTCGGGCTACGGCGGCAACGTGCTGCTGGGCAAGAAGTGTCTGGCGCTGCGCATCGGCAGCTACCTGGGCCGCGAGGAGGGCTGGCTCGCGGAGCACATGCTCATCCTGGGCGTCACCTCCCCCAAGGGTGAGACGACCTACATCGCGGCGGCCTTCCCGTCCGCGTGCGGCAAGACGAACTTCGCCATGATGATCCCGCCCAAGGAGTACGCGGGCTGGAAGATTGAAACCGTCGGCGACGACATCGCCTGGATGCGCCCGGGTCCGGATGGCCGCCTGTACGCCATCAACCCGGAGGCCGGCTACTTCGGCGTGGTGCCGGGCACCAACTACAAGACCAACCCCAACGCGATGGAGACCATCGCCAAGGACACGCTCTTCACGAACGTGGCGCTCACGCCCGACGGCGACGTCTGGTGGGAGGGCAAGGACGGCGAGGTCCCCGAGGAGCTCACCGACTGGCAGGGCAAGCCCTGGAAGAAGGGCAGCACGGAGAAGGCGGCGCACCCGAACAGCCGCTTCACCGCGCCCATGAGCAACAACCCGGTGCTGTCCGGCAAGGCGAACGACCCCCAGGGCGTGCCCATCAGCGCCATCATCTTCGGCGGCCGCCGCTCCAACACCGTCCCGCTGGTCCTCCAGGCCTTCAACTGGACCCACGGCGTGTTCCTGGGCGCCACCATGGGCAGTGAGACGACCGCGGCGGCCACCGGCAAGGTGGGCGTCGTGCGCCGCGACCCCATGGCCATGCTGCCCTTCTGCGGCTACCACATGGGCGACTACCTCCAGCACTGGCTGGACATGCAGAAGTCCATCCCGCAGCTGCCGAAGATCTTCCAGGTCAACTGGTTCCGCCAGGACAAGAACGGCAAGTTCATCTGGCCGGGCTTCGGTGAGAACATGCGCGTGCTGGAGTGGATCGTGAACCGCGTGCACGGCCGCGTCCCCACGCAGGAGACGCTGCTGGGCTGGGTGCCGCGCCAGGACCAGGGCCTGAACCTCAACGGCCTGGACGTGCCCGCGGAGGCCGTCGCGGAGGCCACCTCCATCAAGGAGGACGAGTGGAAGTCCGAGCTCAAGAGCCAGGAGGTCTTCTTCGAGCAGCTGGGCACCAAGGCCCCCGAGGCCCTGATGCTCCAGCGCAAGCTGCTCATCGCGCGCCTGGACGGCTGACCGCCGCCTGACGCCTGGGAAGGCCCATCCGGGGCCGCTTCCTCCCCTGTCGCGACAGGGGCGGGGGTGGCCCCGGTGCTTTTTCGGGGGGCCAGCGCTTCGACGGCCGGAATGTTCGGCGCTAGGCTCCCCGCCCCATGAGACTGGTTTTCGTGTTGTCGCTGGCGCTTGCGTTGTCGCCGGGGTCCGCCCTGGCGCAGCGGGGTGGCTCCAAGGTCAACGTCCAGGCCCTGTTGAAGGAGGGCAAACGCCTCTACGACGCGGGCAAGTACCGCGAGGCGGCGGAGGCGCTGAAGCAGGCCAACGAGGCGCAGCCGCACCCGCGGCTCGTCTACAACATCGCCGTGGCGCTGGAGTACGCGGGCGAGCCCCGCGAGGCGATGAGCTACTACCGCCAGTACGTCACGTCCTCCAGCGAGGACACCGACGCCACCCTGCTGAAGAACAGCAACCGCGCCATCGACCGGCTGCGGGTGCAGCTGGACCGCGAGGACCAGGCGCAGGCGGTGGCGGACGCGGACAGGAAGCGCCTGGAGGCGGAGGCGGAGGCCGCGCGCCAGAAGGCGGACGAGGAGCAGGCCGCGGCCCGGCGCGCGGAGGAGGAGAGCGAGCGCCAGCGGCAGGCGGAGCTGGACCGCGCGGTGAAGTCCTACCGCAACCAGCGCATCGCGGCGTTCGCCACGGGCGGCGTGGCGGTGGTGGGCGTGGGCGTGGGCGTGCTCTTCGGCCTGCAGGCGCGCGACCAGCGCGAGCAGTTCGACAACGCCGGCACGCTCGCGGACAAGCAGCGGCTGTCGGACAGCACCAGGAGCAAGGCGCTGCTCGCGGACATCGGCTTCGGCGTGGGGCTCGCGGGGGCCATCACCGCCATCATCCTGTATCCCAAAGAGGGCCCTCCCGCGCAGGGCGAGGTCCGCGTGACGCTCGCGCCGCGCGGCGCCGGGGTCGGCATGGAAGGACGTTTCTGATGCGCGCGCTGGGAATGATGACGCTGGGCATGGCGCTGCTGTCGTCCGGGTGCAGCTTCACCACGGCGGGCGGCCTGTCCGAGTGCACGACGAGCAGTGACTGCGGCAGCAACAGCGTCTGCACGTCGGGCTTCTGCCTGCCGCAGCCGGCGGGGTGCGACCAGGTGGTGGGCGCCACGTCCGCGGCGAACCCCATCGTGCTGGGCGCGGCGCTGCCGCTCACCAACGCGAGCGGCAACGCGGAGATTGAACAGCAGCGCTTCAACGGCCTGAAGCTGGCGCTGGACGAGGTGAACCAGGCGCAGGGCGTGGGCGGCCGTCAGTTCCTCATGTACGTCTGCGACACCGGGGCGGACGTGAACCGGGCCGTGACGCAGGCGACCTGGATGGTGAACGACAAGGGCGCGGTGGCGCTGTTCAGCGCCGGCAGCGCGCAGACGCTCGCCATCAGCGAAATCACCGTCCCCAGGAACGTGCTGCTCATGAGCCACACGGCCACGAGCTCCGCGTTCACCACGCTGTCGGACAAGAACGGCGGCAGCGTGGGCCTGGTCTGGCGCACCACGCCCTCGGACGTGCTCCAGGGCCGCGTCATCGCGGACGTGCTCCAGGGCGTCACGCCCATCAACGACCCGGGCGTGACGTTCACGCCGCCGACCAGGGTGGGCGTGGCGTACGTGAACGACTCGTACGGAAACGGCCTGTACGACGCCATCCAGAACCGCATCCCCAACAAGGACAACGTCGCGGGCGCGCAGTACAACCGCAACGAGTCCGTGAGCGGCGCGGTGAGCCGGCTGGTCATCTTCAAGCCGGACCTCACGGTGCTGGCGGGCTTCCCCGAGGACAACGCGCGGCTGCTCCCGGAGGCCGTGGGCCAGGGCGTGTCCGTGGCCAACGGCAACCGCTGGTTCCTCACGGACGCGAGCAAGGACCTCACCCTGCTGACGAACCTGGGCGCCAACAAGGCGCAGCTCAACGGCGCCTACGGCACGGCGCCCGCGTCCGCGCGGCCCAGCGACTCCACCTACAAGCTGTTCGCGGACCGCTTCCTCACCGCCTACAAGACGGACCCCGGGCAGTTCTCCTTCACCGCGCACGCGTACGACGCCATGTACCTGGTGACGCTGGGCGCGGCGTACGCGGTGGGCAACGACCCCAACAACCCGCAGCCTGTGACGGGTCCCCGCATCGCGGAGGGGCTCACGAAGCTCACGCCCCCCGCGGGCCAGTCCGCGACCACCTACTCGCTGGGGTCCACGCAGTTCACCGCGGCGCGCGAGGCGCTGCGCACCGGCGCCACCATCAACGTGCGCGGCGCCAGCGGCGAGCTGGACTTCAACAACGACACGGGCGAGGCGCCCTCCCCCTACGAGCTGTTCAAGGTGGAGAACAGCGCCTTCAAGACCGTGCAGCTCATCAACCCGCCGGTGGACTGAGCACCCGCAGGAGCGGCACCAGGGCGGCGGTGAAGACCTCGGGCGTCGGCAAGAGCGACAGCACGAGGTACGCACCGCCGCCGAAGTCGAAGAAGTACCCCGGCTGCACGCGCACCCCCTCCTCCAGGAGCCGCAGGCAGGTGGCCTCCTCGCCGGGGTGATGGGGGATGCGCAGCACCGCGCTCCAGCCGCCGTGCGCGGGCACCACGTCCCACGCGGCGTCCGCCGGACGCGCTCGAAGCAACCGCGCCCGGTGGCCCTTCACCCGCTCCAGCACCGCCTGCTGGAAGCGCGGCGCGTGGGCCAGCAGCGCCGGCAGCGCGAGCTGCACGGGCGTGGCCACGGACAGCGCCGCGTCCGCCACGTCCTCCAGCCGGGCCAGGGCCTCGTCGCGCGCGTGCGCGGGGCCGCCCACGTGCAGCCACGCCAGCTTGAGGCCGGGCAGGCCCGCCACCTTGGACAGGCCGGAGAGCGAGAACGTCAGGCACGGCAGGGCCGTCCCGCCACGGACGTCACCCGCCCCGCCTCCGCGTCCCACGCGAAGTCGGAGAACACCTCGTCGCTGATGAGCGCCAGGCCGTGGCGCGCGCACACGTCCGCGAGCGCGTGGAGCTCGTCCTCGTGCAGGAAGTGGCCCGTGGGGTTGCCCGGGTTCACCACCAGCACCGCGCGGGTGCGCGCGTCCACGGCGGCCTCCACCTGCCCCGCGTCCAGCCCGAAGCCATGCACGGCGGGCAGGCGGAAGGGGCGCGCGTGGACGCCCTCCAGGCGCGCCAGCACGTCCACCAGGGGGTAGCCCGGCGCGGGGACGAGGACGTTGTCCCCCGGGTCGCACAGGAGCTTCAGGAGCC
>NZ_JBKGHJ010000388.1:0-8292 GCF_046520365.1 Corallococcus sp. 4LFB | reverse complement strand
CTCCTTCGCCTCCTGCGCCAGCTTCAGCCGCCGCGCGGCCAGGTCGTCCCGCAGCTTCGCGTGCGCGCCCGGCTCCACGATCTGCTTCGCCAGCTCCAGGCCGTTCATCGCGTCCTGCGCGTAGGCCACGGTGCCGCCGCCGTAGGCCGGGGCGATGTTGCGGTCCACGAAGTTGCGGCTGAGCGCGGCGCCGCCCACCAGGATGGGCGTCTCCACGCCCGCGCGCTTCAGGTCCTCCGCGGTGGCCACCATCTGGTGCGCGCTCTTCACCAGCAGGCCGGACAGGCCCAGGATGTCCGGCCGGTGCTCCTTCACCGCCAGCACCAGCTGCTCCGGCGGGACCTTGATGCCCAGGTTCACCACCTGGAAGCCGTTGTTGGCGAGGATGATCTCCACCAGGTTCTTGCCGATGTCGTGCACGTCCCCCTTCACCGTCGCGAGGACAATCTTGCCGCGCGACGCCGCCTGGGTCTTGCTCATGTGCGGCTCCAGGTGGCTCACCGCCGCCTTCATGGACTCCGCGCTCTGGAGCACCTCCGCGACGATGAGCTCGTTGGCGCCGAAGAGGCGGCCCACCTCGTCCATGCCCTTCATCAGCGGCCCGTTGATGATGTCCAGCGGCGCCATCTCCTTCATCGCCAGGTCCAGGTCCGCGGTCAGGCCGTCGCGCGTGCCCTCGACGATGTAGCGCTGCAGCCGCTCGTTCAGCGGCAGGCTGCTCACCTGCGCGCGCGCGGGCTTGCGCTCGCGGAAGTGCGCCGCGAAGGGCGTCACCGGGTCCGCGCCCCGGTTGTAGAGGAGGTCCTCGGACAGCCTGCGCTCCTCTTCAGGAAGCGACGGGTAGCGCTCCAGCTTCTCCGAGTTGACGAGCGCCATGTCCAGGCCCGCCTGCACGCAGTGGTACAGGAACACGGAGTTGAGCACCTCGCGGCCCGCGGTGGGCAGGCCGAAGGACACGTTGCTGATGCCCAGCACCGTGCGGCACTGCGGGAAGCGCTGTTTGATCAGCCGCACGCCTTCAATCGTCTCCACGCCGCTGCCGGTGTACTGCGCGTCGCCGGAGGCGCAGGGGAACACGAGCGGGTCGAAGTACAGGTCCTCCGCGCGCATGCCGTACTTCTGGGTGAGCAGCTCGAAGCTGCGCTCGGCCACGGCGAGCTTGCGGTCGCGCGTGACGGCCATGCCCACCTCGTCGATGCAGCCCACCACCAGCGCCGCGCCGAACGCCTTCGCCAGGGGGACGACCTTCTCGAAGCGCTCCTCGCCGTCCTCCAGGTTGACGGAGTTGATGATGGCCTTGCCCTGGCAGTACGTGAGCGCCATGGCGATGACCTTCTCGTCCGTCGAGTCGATCATCAGCGGCACGCGCACCTTCTTGACCACCACCTCCAGGAAGTGGCGCATGTCCTCCAGCTCGTCCCGGTCCGGGTTCGCCAGGCAGATGTCGATGACCTGCGCCGCCCGCCGCACCTGGGCGCGGGCAATCTCCGACGCGTCGTCGAACTGGCCCGCGACGATGAGCTCCTTGAACTTCTTGCTGCCGATGACGTTCGTGCGCTCGCCCACGATGATGGGGCGCTGCTCGTCCGTCACCTCCAGGTAGTCCACGCCGGACAGCGACGAGCGCGGCTTCGGCACTTCCGTGCGCGGCTTCAAGCCCTTCACCATCGCGGCGAGCGACTCGATGTGGCCCGCGTGCGTGCCGCAGCAGCCGCCCACCACGTTGATCCACCCGCTGTCACAGAAGCGCTTGAGCGACCGGGAGATCATCTCCGGCGACTCCAGATACTGGCCGTTCTCGTCCGGCAAACCCGCGTTGGGCACGCACGACACCGGGAACGGGCTCATGGACGACAGCGACCGGATGTGGTCCGTCATGAAGTCCGGGCCCGTGGCGCAGTTGAGCCCCAGGTACAGGAGGTCCGTGTGCTCCAGCGACGTGGCCAGGCTCTCCACGGACTGGCCCGCGAGCATCGTGCCCATGGGCTCAATCGTGCCGGACACCGCCACCGGCAGCTTCCAGCCCAGCTTCCGGAACGCCCGGTCGATGCCCAGGAGCGCCGCCTTCACGTTGCGCGTGTCCTGCGCCGTCTCCACCAGGAGGTAGTCGGAGCCGCCCACGGCGAGCGCCTCCGCCTGCACGGCGAAGTTGTCCACCAGCTCCTCGAAGGTGATGCCGCCCGTGACGCTGATGGCCTTGGTAGTGGGGCCAATGGAGCCCGCCACCCAGCGCATCCGGCCGTCCTTCGCCTCCGCGGCCTTGGCGGCCTTCAGCGCCAGGCGGGACGCGGCGACGTTGATTTCATGCGCCTTGTGCGAAAGCTCGAACTCCGCCAGCACCACCGGCGTGCCGCCGAAGCTGTCCGTCTCCGTCACGTCCGCGCCCGCGGCGAAGTACTTCGCGTGGATGCCCTCGATGACGTCCGGGCGGGTGAGGACCAGGTGCTCGTTGCAGCCCTCGTACTCCGCGCCGCCGAAGTCCGCCGCCACCAGCTGATGGTTCTGCAGGAGCGTGCCCATGGCGCCATCCAGCACGAGGATGCGCTCGCGCATCGCGGCCTTCAGCGCCTCCACGCGCTGGCCGTGCTCCCCGGGGGGGAGCGGCAGGGGGTGGGCGAGGTGGCTCGTCATGACGGTTTGACTCCGGTCAGCAGGAAGACGCGGAAGGGACTGGCCCCGTCGCGCGCGTGCGTCTCGCGGGTGAACGACGTGAAGCCGGCCTCGCGAAGGGCCGCTTCGAGGACTTCGGGCGAAAAGCCCAGGTGCCGGTGCCCCAACCGCTCCAGCACCCACTTCTCTTCGTGCGGCAACAGCTCCAGCACCACCAGCCGGCCGCCCGGCTTGAGCAGCCGCGCCGCCTCCGCCACCACCGCGGCGGGCGCCTCCACGTGATGGAGGCTCTGCGAAATCACCACCAGGTCCATGCGCCCACCGGCCAGCGACAGCCGGTGCAGGTCCTCGCGCAGGAACGTGATGTTCTTCAGTTCGTCACGGGCGGCCAGGGTTCGAGCCTGGGACAGCGCGTCCTCGCTCTGGTCGATGGCCCACACGTGCCGCGCCCACCGCGCCATGGCCCGGCTGAACACCCCGGTGCCGCACCCGAAGTCCGCCACGTCCAGCGGCGGCAAGAGCGACGCCAGCGCGCCCGCCCAGAGGAACCACGACTGGCCGGGCTCCAGCAGCCGCTCGTTGAGCGCCTGCCGGTCCTCCCGGGCGCGCAGCAAGTCGCTCAGCCGCGCGGAGTCCCCCGCCGCGTCCTCCGCCTCGCGGGCCAGCCGGACGAGCGGCCAGCGCGAGTCCTCCGACTCCAGCGCCAGCGAGTAGTACGTGAAGCCCGCCTGCCGCTCCTCCCGGATGAGCCCCAGCCCCTTCAGCTTCGACAGGTGGTGCGACACCGACGACTGGGCCACCCCCACCAGCGACACCAGCTCCGTCACGTTCAGCGGCGCCTGGGCCACCAACCGCAGGATGCGCAGCCGCGTCGTGTCCCCCAGGACACGGAAGGATTGGGAGAGGACGTCCATATCGAGCCATCAACATATATCGATGCTCTGACTCGGACACAATGGCCCCGCCAACGCATTGCGTTGCCTTGGGTTGTACCCATCCCGTAGAAATCCGGAATGGCGCCCTCCTCCACGCTGCACTCCCTGCTCGACGGCAAGCGGTTCGGGCTGGTCCTCTCCGCGGGCTACTTCGGCTTCTACGGTCACGCGGGCTTCCTGAAGGGGCTGCACGGCTCCGGCCTGAAGCCCCACGCGTACGCGGGCACGTCCGCGGGCGGGATGGTGGCGGCGTACGCGGCGGCGGGCATGCCCATGCCGAAGCTGGAGGAGCTGGTGCTGAGCCAGACGCGCGCCAACTTCTGGGACCCGGACCCCATTGGCGCGGTGCTCAGCGTGGCGTCACAGGGGCACGGCTTCACGGGCCTGCTCAAGGGCGAGCGCTTCCGGCGGCTCCTGGAGGACACGCTGCCGGTGTCCACCTTCGAGGACCTGCCGCACCCGCTGCTGCTCACCGCGGCCAACCTCACCCACGGCACGCACCAGGTGTTCACCACCGGGGAGCTGGCCCCGCGCGTCCACGCCACCTGCGCGTACCCGGGCCTGTTCCGCGCGGTGCCGCTGGACGGCCAGCTGTTCTGGGACGGCGGCCTCGTGGACAAGGCGCCCGCGCTGGCGCTCCAGGAGAGCGCCATCGGCAAGGACCTGGACGCCATCCTCGTGCACTTCCTGCCCAGCCGGACGCGCAAGGTGGTGGGCGGCCCCATGGCCTATCCGCAGGGCCTGGCGGCCGGGTCCGCCGCGCTCCGCAGAGACCACTTCCGCCTCCAGCTCACCGTGCTCCAGACGCGCAACGTGCCCGTCTACGTCGTCGTCTCCAACCTGCCGCCGGTGACGCCCGCCACCTTGGAGCGCGGCTTCGACGCCCTGGACCAGGCCCGGCTGTCCGCCGAGCGCGCCCTGGCCCGGCCTCCCGTCCCGTTCGAGCAGAGCACCTGAGGGCCTCCGCACTCCCAACGGGTTCAATGAGGACCGAATAAAGCAACAGGGCAGAAATAACAGAATAGCCTGATTTGAATGACAGACCGGCGTGGCATGGTGGGGGTGCTGTCCATCCCGGAGGAAGTCCATGCTGAAGTCGACGCTGTCCCCGCGCCCCCTGCGTGGCGCGGTCATGGCTGTGTCCCTGCTGGCGTTGGCCCCTGCTGCTGGCGCCGCGCCCAGGCTGGCGCCGCGCGCGCTGGTCGCGAAGCCCACGGGGCGCGAGCTGCCCGCGGGGACGTTCGTGGAGCGGCTGGTGGTGAAGTTCCACGAGGGCAGCCACGTGCGCCTGGCGCGGCGACGCGCTGCGCGCCTGGCCTCCGAGCGGAGCGCCGGCGAGCGGGAGCTCTTGTCCGGCCTGCGCCTGGACTCCGCGCGCGTGGAGGCGGACCTGGCGGAGGTGGTGGGGCTGCTGGAGCGCGCGCCGCGCATCGGGGCGCTGGACCGGCTGTTCCAGGCGGAGGAGGCCGCGCTGGACGCGAGCAAGGCGTCCGGTGAGGCGAAGGCCGGCGAGCAGCTGGCGGACCTGAACCTGTACTTCGAAGTTCCGCTCCTGCCCGGCACCACGGCGGACACCGTGGCGGACCTGGTGGCGGCGCTCAACCGCGTGTCCAGCGTGGAGACCGCCTACGCGGAGCCGCCCGCGGAGCCGGCGATGGTGAACTTCGGCATGGAGGCGGGGCTGCGCGCGCTGCTGGCGGCCGCGGACCTGCCGCCCACCACGCCGCTGTACCAGGCCAACCAGGGCTACCTCAACGCGGCGCCCTCCGGCGTCAACGCCACGTACGCGTGGACGGTGACGGGCGGCCGGGGCACCAACGTGAGGTTCGTGGACATCGAGGGTGGCTGGCGCACCACGCACGAGGACTTCCCCTCGTTCTTCCGCGTGGGCGGCACGCAGTACAACGACCTGGGCTGGCGCAACCACGGCACCGCGGTGCTGGGTGAGATTGTCGGCGCGTCCAACGGCTACGGCGTGACGGGCATCGCCAACGCGGCGACGCCGGGCGTGGAGGCCATTGGCGCGCAGAGCACCGCGAGCGCCATCACCAACGCGGCGGCGGCGGTGGGCGCGGGCGGCGTCATCCTCATCGAGCTGCACGCGGGCGGCCCCAACGACGGCACGGCCTGCACGTGCAACACGTCCCAGTGCAACTACATCGCGATGGAGTACTGGCAGGCCAACTTCGACGCCATCCGCAACGCCACCGCCAACGGCGTCATCGTGGTGGAGGCGGCGGGCAACGGCAGCGCGAACCTGGACGCGGCGGCCTACGGCGGCCTGTTCAACCCGGCCACGCGTGACTCGGGCGCCATCATCGTGGGCGCCAGCACCGCCACCACGCGCGTGCCCATGTGCTGGACCAACTTCGGCCAGCGCGTGAACGTGCACGGCTGGGGTGAGAAGGTCGTCACCACCGGCTACGGCGACCGCTTCGGCAGCGGGTACGGCGAGGACCAGTACTACACGTCCACCTTCAGCGGCACCTCCAGCGCGTCGCCCATCATCGTGGGCACCGCGGTCAGCGCCCAGGGCGTGGCGCGCGCCAACGGCCGGCTGCTGACGTCCGTGCAGATGCGCGGCCTCTTGCGCAACAACGGCACGGCCCAGGCCGCGGACTCGCGGCAGATTGGCCCGCTGCCGGACCTGCGGAAGGCCCTGCCCAAGGTCATCTCCGGCAACTACTGAGCCTGACGGCGGGCCGCCGTCCTCCACGCGCGGCCACGCGGCCCTCCGTGCCCTTCCGGGCGCGGAGGGCCGTTGTCTTTTTCCGGCCGGAGCCGTCAGCGCCCGCTGTAGCGGCGGTGGTCCACCATCAGGCAGCGGTCCTGCACCACGCGGATGCCGGCGGCCGCCAGCTTCTTCGCCGCGTCGTCGTTGCGGATGCCGGACTGGAACCACACCGCCTTGGGCTTCTTCGCGATGATGTCGTCCACGTGCTGGTCGATGTCGCCGGGCCTGCGGAACACGTCCACGACGTCGATGTCGCCCGGGATGTCCACCAGCTTGCGGTACACGGGCTTGCCCAGGATGACCTTCGCGTCCGGGTAGTAGACGGGCACCGGCACCACGTCCACGCCCGCCTTCGACAGGTACTCCGGCACGTAGTACGCGGGCTGGGCGGAGTGGTCCTCCGTCTTGATGCCCAGCACCGCCACGCGCCTGGCTTCCTGCACCACGCGCTTCACACCCGCGTCGTCCTCGATGAGGTACTCGTCGTGGCTCATGGCCCTTCCTCCTGGAGCATTTCCGCCTGGGACTCGGTGGTGAGCGTCAGCGTCCCGCCCTTGCCCACCGCCTGCACCTTCAACAGGCGGCGCACCGGGATGAACCGGCCCCACGCCACCACCTGCTCGCCTTCACACGTCACGCCCTTCGCCAGCTCGGGCGAACCGGCCTCCGTCCACGCGGCCCGCAGCTCCGCGGGCGCCTTCGGCGGCAGCGCGTCCAGGCACCTGAGCGACAGCACCACCGCGTCGCCGAACGTCGTGGGCCGCGTGCCCTCCACCGTGCGCTCCAGCAGGTAGGCGCGCTCCTCGCCGTCCACGGCCACGTAGTCCACCGCCCACGTGCGCTGGCCCTCCACCAGGTTGCGCTGCAGCAGGCCGCCGTACTTCGCCTCCCACTCGCGGCGCGCGCGCGTCTCCAGCGCCTCCGGGGTGAAGAAGTCCTCCACCTCCGGCACGCCGGTGCCCTCGGGCGCCACCTGCCGCAGCGCGTCCTGCGCGGCCTCCGGGCCCACCAGCTTCACGAAGGTGCCGTCCGCCGCCAGCTGCATGCGCAGCGTGAAGCGCTCCAGCACGGCGCCGGACAAGGACGGCACGTCCCGTCCGTCATGCACCTGGCGCGGGGTGCGCACGGCCTGGGCCACGCGCCAGCCGCCGTCGGACGGGGCGAAGCGCGTCTCGGTGGTGAACGCGGCCTCGTCGCGCACCTCCGGCTGGCCCTCGCGCTGGAGGGTGCGGGTGGCGCGCACGGATTCGGTGAGGAGGCGGTCCACGGGGGGTTTGAAGTCCAGACGCACCGGCGGCGGCAGCCCCGGCGCGGGGTTGAGCGGCGGATACCGGGACGTGCACCCGGCGGCCAGCGACAGCACGAGACAGCACCACGGGAGACCAGGACGCATGCGCTCGCGAACGCTGGCAGAAAGCCAGGGCGCCCGCGAGCGTCTTGCGCCGCTTCCCTGAAGGTGTCACCGCGCGGGCGACACTACGGGTGACGCGTCTCCCCGTTGGAGGCCCCTTCGATGCGGTCGCGCCCGATGTTGCGCCGGTCGCGGTCCACCCCGTCGTCGTCCTTCAGGCCGTTCATCGCGAAGCGGCGCTCGGCCTCCGCCAGGTCGCGCAGCACGTGCTCGCGCAACATGTACTCCTGCTGCGGCAGGGACTTGAGGATGTTGATGATGTCGACCGGGGCCTCGCTGTCCGCGGCGGCCTCGACGAGTTCCTCACGCGTCGCCGGGTACTCCACCCCATCCAGATGCGGGGTGATGGAGCGCGCCGGATCCTCCGCCTTTCCGTAAGCCATCGTGCCTTCCACCTTTCTTGCGCCCGGGCGTCCATGCCCGAGCGTCCATCCAGGGAACAACGTGGGGATGACGCCCGCCCCGGGCCACCCTGCCTCCCGCCACCTCCTGCGACGCCAGGCGGGCGAGGGACCGTCCGCCTTGCCCGCGAACGCTTCGGGGTAGAGTCTTCCGCCGCGCCCAACGCCCGCCGGAGTCCCCGCCCCGATGTCCGCCGCCTC
>NZ_JBKGHJ010000387.1:0-8325 GCF_046520365.1 Corallococcus sp. 4LFB | reverse complement strand
CAGGCGCGCGCGACGCCGGACGCGGTGGCCGTGCGCCAGGACGGCGCGGTCCTGACGTGGCGGAGTCTGCGACAGAGGGCCCTGGCCCTCGCGGGACAGCTGAAGGCGCGCGGCGTGGGCCAGGGGTCCCGGTCGCCGTGTGCGTGGAGCCGTCCCCCGAGCGCGCCGTCGCGCTGTGGGGCGTGCTCGCGGCGGGAGGCGCGTATGCGCTGGTGTCGCGCGAGGGGCTCGGCGAGCTGTCGTCGCTGGGGAACGACGGAGCACCGCCCGTGCTCGTCACCTCCGGTGCCCTCCCGCTTCCTCCCGGGGTGACGGGGCCCGTCGTTCGACTCGATGGCGAGGACGCGGCCCGGGTCCCCGCTTCGGGGGGACCGGCCCGCGTGGACGTGGAGGGCCTTGCGTGCCTCGCGCGTGAGGGGACGGAGGCCTCACGCCCCCGCGTGATGTTGAGCCACCGCAACCTCGTCCACCGGCTGGCCGCACTGGATGCGCGCGTGGATGCACGGCCCGGAGAGTCGTGGCTGAGCACGTCGGACGGCCTCGCCGACCCGGCGGACCTGGAGCTGCTCTGGGCCCTGTCCCGGGGGCTCCCGGTGGTGCTGCCGCCCCGGTCCATGTCCCAGCCTCCCGTGCGGCGGGAAGGCGCCGCGGCGAAGCGGTCGCTGGACTTCAGCCTCTTCTACTTCGCCAACGACGCGGAGGCGTCAGGGCGGAAGAAGTACCAGCTGCTCATCGACGGCGCGAAGTTCGCGGACACCCACGGCTTCAGCGCCATCTGGACGCCCGAGCGCCACTTCCACGACTTCGGCGGCCCCTACCCCAGTCCCACCGCGACCAGCGCCGCGCTCGCCATGGTGACCGACCGGGTGTCCCTGCGCGCGGGCAGCGTCGTCCTGCCGCTCCATGATCCGCTGCGCGTCGCGGAGGAGTGGTCCGTCATCGACAACCTCTCCAACGGTCGCGCGGGCGTGTCCTTCGCCACCGGCTGGAACGCGAACGACTTCGTCTTCGCCCCCCACCACTTCCACCAGCGTCCGGAGGCCGTGCGGCGCGGCGTGGAGGAGGTGCGCACGCTGTGGAAGGGCGGCACCGTGCGCCGCACCAACGGCGCGGGCGTGGAGGTGGACATCGCCATCCGGCCCCGCCCCGTGCAGGCGGAACTGCCGCTGTGGATCACCGCCGCGTTCAACCCGGAGACGTTCCGGATGGCGGGCGAGCTGGGCGCGGGCCTGCTCACCAACGTGCTGGGCCTGGGCCAGGACTTCGTGGAGCTGGAGCGAAAGGTCGCCCTCTACCGAGAGGCGCGTCGCAAGGCGGGCCACCCCGGCCGGGGCCACGTCGTGCTCATGCTCCACACCTTCGTGTCCTCCAGCCGCGAGGACGTGAAGCACCAGGCGCGTGAGCCGCTGACGCGCTACTTCCGCAGCTCCGTGGAGTTGATCAACGGCCTGGTCGCCAGTCAGGGCCCGGGCTTCGACGTGCGCTCGCTCACGCCGCAGGACCTGGACGCCCTCCTGCAACAGGGCGTGTCGCGCTACCTGGATGCGGGCGGCCTCTTCGGCACCCCGGACTCGCTCCGCGCGCGCATCGACCAGCTGCGCCAGGCCGACGTGGACGAGGTGGCTTGCCTCATCGACTTCGGCATCGCCCCCGACATCACGCTGGAGGGCCTGCGGCACCTGGACGTGCTGCGCCAGCAGAGCCAGGAACACACGGCACCGCGTCCGTCCCCCGCGACCGTCGAAGTGGACAGCGCCGGGATGCTCGCGAACCTCCTGCGCACGAGCCCGCCGCCCCACCTGCGCGCCTCCGTCGCGGTCGCGAGGACGCTCGCGGAGCTGCCGGACGCCGCCGCCGTGCTGGGGCCGGTTCGCACGCTGGTGCTGGACGACTCGGAGGGCCTGCCGTCGGACCTCGCCCGGACGCTCCAGCGCGCGACCTCCGCGCGCATCGTGTCCCCCGCGCCGTTGCTGCCGGAGCCGCACGAGACGACCGCGCCCGGAACGCGCTTCGTGCTGGACGTCTCCGGTCGCCGCGCCCCCGTGGGCGTGGTGGGCGAGCTGTTCCTGGGCGGTGACGCCGTACCGCTCGGGTTCTGGAAGGCGCCGGAGCTGACCCAGACGCGCCTGCGCGTCTCCCCCGAGGGAACGGGAGCCCGCGTCTACGGCACGGGCAGCCGCGCCCGCTACCGCGCCGACGGTGAGGTGGAGCTGATCACGCCCTCACGCCGTGCCCCCGTGCAGCCTCCCGGCCTGGGCACCCGCGCCGTGTCCCAGCCGGACACCTCGAACCTCACGGCACGTTCGGATGCCTCCGCGCGGACGGGCGCCGTGCCCCCGCCTGGATCCGCGACCGGCGCGCTCCCGACGGGAGCACCCACGCGCCCGCAGCCTCGCGTGGCGCCGCCAGCCACGCCTGACGTCCAGGTCATCCAGCGCGTGCCCCGCACGGGGAACCTGCCGCTGTCCTTCGCGCAGCAGCGGCTGTGGTTCCTGGACCAGTACGAACCCGGCAGCGCGCTCTACAACATCCCCTCCGCCATGCGCCTGGAGGGCACGCTGGACGTGTCCGCGCTGGGCCGGGCCTTCGCGGAGGTGATGAACCGCCACGAAGCCCTGCACACCGTCTTCCGCGTCCAGGACGGCGACGCCATCCAGGTCATCGCCCCGTCCGCTAACGCCGCGCTGGAGGTCGAGGACCTGCGCGACTGGCCCGCTGCCTCCGAGCGCGAAGCCGAAGCCCTGCTCCGCGCCCGCGAGGAGGCCCGCACCGCGTTCGACCTGTCGCGCGGCCCGCTCCTGCGCACGCGCCTGCTGCGCCTCGCGGACACCGAACACCTGCTGCTCGTGACGATGCACCACATCGTCTCCGACGGCTGGTCCATCGGCGTGCTCATCCGCGAGGTCGTCACGCTCTACGAGGCCTTCACCGCCGGCCGGCCCGCGACGCTGCCGGAGCTGCCCATCCAGTACGCCGACTACGCCGTGTGGCAGCGCGACTGGCTCCAGGGCGCGGTGCTGGACAAGCAGCTCGCGTACTGGCGCAAGCAGTTGGAAGGCGCCCCGCCCGCGCTGGAATTGCTCACCGACCATCCGCGCACCGCGGACACGTCCAACCCCGGCGCCACGCACCGGGTGGTGTTCCCGCACGCGCTGATGCAGGGCCTGCGCGCCCTGTGCCGCCGCGAGAAGGGCACCCTCTTCATGGGCCTGCTCGCGGGCCTCCAGGCGCTCCTGTCCCGCTACACCGGCCAGGACGACCTCGCCGTGGGCGCGCCCATCGCCGGCCGCAACCAGCCGCAGACCGAAGGGCTCATCGGCTTCTTCGTCAACACGCTGGTGCTGCGCACCCAGCTCGACGGCGACCCCACCTTCGTGGAGCTGCTGCGCCGCGTGAAGGCCGTCACGCTGGGCGCCTACGCGCACCAGGACGTGCCCTTCGAGAAGCTGGTGGAGGTCCTGCAACCCTCCCGGCAGGGCGGCCAGACGCCCTTCTTCCAGGTCACGCTGGTGCTGCTCAACACGCCGATGCCGGAGCTCACCGGCCCGGGCCTCACCTTCCGCCCGGTGGACGTGGACAGCGGCACGTCCAAGTTCGACTTCACCCTCGTGTTCACGGAGACGCCGCGCGGCCTCCAGACCGCCTTCGAGTACCGCAGCGACCTCTTCGAGCCCGCCACCGCGAAGCGGATGATGGAGCACCTCCAGGTCCTCCTGGAGGACGCGGTCGCGAACCCGGAGCGCCGCCTGTCCCAGCTGGAGCTGCTCACCGCCGCCGAGCGCCAGCGCATCCTCGTGGACTGGAGCACCACGCCGTTCGACGGTCCGCCCGAACCGCTGGTGCACGACGCCTTCGAGGCCCAGGCCCGCCGCACGCCCGGCGCCGTGGCGGCCCTCTTCGAGGGCGAAGCCCTCACGTACGCGGAGCTGGACCGCCGCTCCAACCAGCTCGCGTGGCACCTTCGCGAGCACGGCGTGCGTCCGGGAGACCGGCTCGCGCTGTGCCTGGAGCGCTCGCTGGAGATGGTGATGAGCGTGCTGGCCGTGCTCAAGGCGGGCGCGGCCTTCGTCCCCATGGACCCGGCGTACCCAGCGGAACGCCTCGCCTTCATGCTGGAGGACGCGGGCGCGAACCTCGTCGTCACGCAAGGCAGGCTCGTCTCGCTCCTCCCCGCGACCGGCGCACGGGTGGTGTGCGTGGACACGGAGCAGGCCACCTTCGACCGGCTGCCGCCGCACGCCCCGCCGCGCGCGGTGTGGCCGGATTCGCTCGCGTACATCATCTACACGTCCGGCAGCACGGGGCGCCCCAAGGGCATCGCGGTGGCGCACCGCACGCTGTCGTGGGTGGTGGCGTGGACGCGTCAGCGCTCGCCCAAGGTGGACGCCGTCACGTTGCAGTTCGCGTCGCTCAACTTCGACATCTCGTACCAGGAGATGTTCACGTCCTGGTCCGTGGGCAGCTCCGTCGTGATTCCCACGTCGGAGACGCGGCAGGACATGCCCGCGCTGCTCGCGTTCATGGCCCGCCACGGCGTGGAGCGGCTGTTCCTGCCGTTCATCGCGCTGCAGAGCATGGCGGACGCGGTGGCCCACGGCGCGCCCGTGCCGGAGCGGCTGGTGGAGGTCGTCACGGCCGGCGAGCAATTGCAGGTGACGCCCGCGCTCGTCGCCCTCTTCGAGCGGCTGCCGCACAGCACCCTGGAGAACCAGTACGGCCCCTCGGAGGCGCACGTCGTCAGCGCCTACCGCCTGCGCGGCCCGCCGCGTACGTGGGAGCGGCTGCCCCCGGTGGGCATGCCCGTGCCCGCCACGCGGCTCTACATCGTGGACCCCACCGGCCGCCCCTGCCCCATCGGCGTGCCCGGCGAGGTGATGGTCGGTGGCGGACAGGTGGCGCTCGGCTACCACGCGAGGCCGGAGCTCACGGCGGAGAAGTTCGTCCCCGACCCGCTCTCCGGTGAAGCGGGCGCGCGGCTGTACCGCACGGGAGACCGGGCCCGCTGGCGCGCGGACGGCGCCATCGAGTTCTTCGGCCGGCTCGACGGCCAGGTGAAGGTGCGCGGCTTCCGCATCGAGCTGGGTGAAGTCGAAGCCGCCCTGCGGGACGCCCCGGGCGTGCGCGCGGCGGCGGCGATGGTGCGCGAGGACGTGCCCGGCGACAAGCGGCTGGTGGGCTACGTGGTGCTCCAGCCGGACACGGCCTGGGAGCCGGAGGCGCTGCGCCGCAACCTCGCGAGCCGCCTGCCGGAGTACATGCTCCCCACCGCGCTGATGCGGCTGGACGCGCTGCCGGTGATGCCCACGGGCAAGCTGGTGCGGCGCCTGTTGCCCGCGCCGGACGTGGACAGCCTGCGGGGCGTGGCGCCGCTCGTCACGCCGCGCAACGCGCTGGAGCAGCTGCTGGCGGACATCTTCGCGCAGGTGCTGGGCCTGGCCCACGTCGGCATCACCGACAGCTTCTTCGACCTGGGCGGCCACTCGCTGCTGGCCACGCAGGTGACGTCGCGCCTGCGCACGCAGCTGGGCGTGGAGGTGCGGCTGCGCGAGGTGTTCGACGCGCCCACGGTGGAGTCGCTCGCCCGCCGCATCGAGGGCCGCGTGCCCGAAGCGGAGCGCAGGCCCCGTCCGCCCGCCATCACCGCGCGGCCCGGCGTCCGTTCCGCGGAGCTGTCCTTCGCGCAGCAGCGGCTGTGGTTCCTGGACCAGTACCAGCCCGGCAGCGCGCTCTACAACATGCCCGCCGCGCTGAGCCTGGAGGGCACGCTGGACGTCGCCGCGCTCACGGACGCCTTCACGGAGCTGGTGCGCCGGCACCAGGTGCTGCGCACGACGTTCCAGGTCATCGACGGCACCGCCGCGCAGGTCTTCGCGCCCGCCGCGCCCTGGGTTCTGCCCGTCGAGTCGCTGGAGCACCTGCCGGAGGATGAGCGCGACGAGGCCGCGGGCCAGCTCGCGAAGGACGAGGCGCGCCAGCCCTTCGACCTGTCGCGGGGACCGCTGCTGCGCACGCGCCTGCTGCGGCTGGCGGAGCACGAGCACCTGCTGCTCGTGACGATGCACCACATCATCTCCGACGGCTGGTCCATCGCCGTGCTCATCCACGAGATGGTCGCGCTGTACGAGGCGAAGCTCGCGGGCCGGGCCTCGCCGCTACCGGAGCTGCCCATCCAGTACGCGGACTACTCCGCCTGGCAGCGCGAGTGGCTGCGCGGCGAGGTGCTGGACGCCCAGGTCGACTACTGGCGCAAGCAACTGGAGGACGTCCCGCCCGCGCTGGAGCTGCCCACGGACCACCCGCGCACGGCGGACTCCCAGAACCCGGGCACGTGGCTGGAGGTGGAGCTGTCCTCCGAGCGCGTGCAGGCGCTGAAGACGCTCTGCCAGAGGGAAGGCGCCACGCTGTTCATGGGCCTGCTCGCGGGGCTCCAGGCGCTCCTCGCGCGCTACTCCGGCCAGGACGACATCTGCGTGGGCGCGCCCGTCGCGGGCCGCACGCAGGCGGAGACGGAGGGCCTGGTGGGCTTCTTCGTCAACACGCTGGTGATGCGCACGCGGCTGGACGGAGACCCGTCGTTCCGCGAGCTGCTGGGCCGCGTGAAGGACGTCACGCTGGGCGCGTTCGCGCACCAGGACGTGCCGTTCGAGAAGCTGGTGGAGGTGCTCCAGCCGCCGCGCATGCCGGAGCGCACGCCGTTCTTCCAGGTGGCGCTGGTGATGCTCAACACGCCCTCGGCGGAGCTCACCGTGCCCGGCATCCAGTTGAAGCTGCTGGAGCTGGACAGCGGCACCGCGAAGTTCGACTTCACCTTCACCCTCAGCGAGTCACCCCAGGGCCTTCGCGGCGCGCTGGAGTACCGCACCGACCTGTACGACGCGGCCACGGCCGAGCGGCTGGTGGGCCACCTGCAAGCGCTGCTCGACGGCGCGGTGGCCCGCCCCGACGCGCGCCTGTCCACGCTGTCGCTGCTGTCGCCAGCGGAGCGCCGGCAGGTGCTGGTGGACTGGAACACCCGTCCGGGCCTCGCGGTGGACGCGACGGTCCACGGCCGCGTGGAGGCTCAGGCCGCGCGCACGCCGGATGCCGTAGCGGTGACGTTCGAGGGGCAGCGGCTCACCTACGCGCAGCTGGAGCGCCGGGCCAACCAGGTCGCTCATCGACTGCTCGAATTGGGCGTGAGGACCGGGGATCGCGTGGGGCTGTGCGTGGAGCGCTCGCTGGAGATGGCGGTGGGCGTGCTCGCCATCCTCAAGGCGGGCGCGGCCTACGTGCCGCTCGACCCCACCTACCCCGCGGAGCGGCTGTCGCTGATGCGCGAGGACGCGGGCATCCGCGCGGTGCTGACGCAGGCGCACCTGGACACCCCGGCGCCCGGCGTCGCGGCGGTGCGGCTGGACACGGAGGCCGCGCTGCTCGCGCGCCTGCCGGAGTCGTCCCCGCGCGTGGCCGTGCCGCTGGAGTCGCCCTGCTACCTCATCTACACGTCCGGCAGCACCGGCAAGCCCAAGGGCGTGGCGATGACACACGGCGCGCTGGCGCACCTGCTGGCGTGGCAGTGCCAGCGCTCGGTGAAGCCAGACGCCACGACGTTGCAGTTCGCCGCGCTGAGCTTCGACGTGTCGTTCCAGGAGATGCTGGCCACGTGGAGCGCGGGCGGCACGCTGGTGGTGCCCACGGCGGCGGTGCGCCGGGACATGCCGGCGCTCCTGCGCCTCATGGCGGACGCGGGCGTGGAGCGGCTGTTCCTGCCCTTCGTCGCGCTCCAGTCGCTCGCGGACGCCGTGGAGCACGGCGCCCCGCTGCCGGAGCGCCTGCGCGAGGTCATCACCGCGGGTGAGCAGTTGCAGGTGACGCCCACGCTGGTGTCCTTCTTCGAGCGGCTGCCGGACTGCGTGCTGGAGAACCAGTACGGCCCCACGGAGACCCACGCCGTCAGCGCGCTGCGGCTGCAAGGCGCACCGTCGTCGTGGGAGCGGCTGCCGTCCATCGGCGCGCCGCTGCCGGACACGCAACTGTACGTCGCGGACGCGAGCGGCCAGCCCTGCCCCGTGGGTGTGCAGGGCGAGCTGCTCATCGGAGGCGTGCACGTGACGCCCGGCTACCACGGGCGTCCGGAGCTGACGGCGGAGAAGCTGGTGCCCGACGCGTTCTCCCCGGTGCCCGGCGCGCGGCTGTACCGCACGGGCGACCGCGCGCGCTGGCGTGCGGACGGGACGCTCGACTTCCTGGGCCGCGTCGACCACCAGGCCAAGGTGCTCGGCTTCCCGCGTGGAGCCCGGACGAGGTGGAGGCCGTCCTGCGCGGCCCTGCCCGGCGTGCGCGACG
>NZ_JBKGHJ010000386.1:0-8347 GCF_046520365.1 Corallococcus sp. 4LFB | reverse complement strand
GGCGCCCAGGCCACGCACGTCCTGCCGCGCGCCACGGCGGAGGCCGTGCGCCAGCTCGCGCTGCGTGAGGGCGCCACGCCGTTCATGGTGCTGATGGCCGCCTTCCAGGCGCTGCTGCACCGCTACACCGGCCGCACCGACCTGCTGGTGGGCACGGACATCGCCAACCGGCACCACGCGGAGACGGAGGCCCTGGTGGGCTTCTTCGTCAACCAGGTGGTGCTGCGCACGCGCCCTTCGCCCCTGTTGCCGTTCCGCGCGCTGCTGGGCCAGGTGCGCGAGGCCGCGCTGGGCGCGTACGCCCACCAGGACCTCCCCTTCGAGGAGCTGGTGCGCGACCTGAACCCGGAGCGCAGCCTGGGCGCGTCGCCCCTGTTCCAGGTCAAGCTCATCTTCCAGAACGCGCGCGACGCGGCGCTGGCGCTGCCCGGCCTGTCGCTGCGGGTGGAGTCCATCGACCCGGGCGCGTCGAAGTTCGACCTCACCGTGGCCTTCAGCGACACCGCGGAAGGCCTGACCGGACTCTGGGAGTACAGCACCGACCTCTTCGACGCGGCGACGGTGGCGCGCATGCAGGAGCACCTGCGCACGCTGCTCGAAGGCGCCCTGGCGCGGCCCGACGGCGCGCTGGAGATGCTGCCGCTCATGACGGAGGCCGAGCGGACCGACGTCCTGGGGACCTGGAGCGCCGCCACGCTTCCCCTCGGGGAGCCGCTGCGGGTCCACCGCCGCTTCGAGGCCGTGGCCGCGGCGTTCGCGGACAGGCCCGCGCTCCGCTTCGAGGGGCGTGAGGTCAGCTACCGGGAGCTGGAGGCGCGGTCCAACGCGCTCGCGCGCCACCTGCGCGCGCAGGGCGTGGGGCTGGAGACGCGCGTGGGCATCTGCCTGGAGCGTTCGCCGGAGCTGGTGGTCGCCATGCTCGCGACGCTCAAGGCCGGCGGCGCCTTCGTGCCGTTGGACCCGGCGTACCCGAGCGCCCGCCTGACCTTCATGCTGCAGGACTCCGCGGTGCCCGTCGTGGTGACCCGCTCGGAGCTCGCGGACGAGCTGCCGGAGACGGGGGCCCACCTCGTGTGCCTGGACGAGGACGCCGCCCGGCTGGAGCGGCTGCCCGGAGCCCCGCTGGAGGACGCGGCGCGCCCGGACACCTGGCATACGTCATCTACACGTCGGGCTCCACCGGCAGGCCCAAGGGCACGCTGCTGACGCACGGGGGCCTCTGCAACACGGCGGTGGCGGTGGGGCGCGCGCACGGCGTGCACCCGGACAGCCGCGTGCTGCAGTTCGCCTCCAGCAGCTTCGACGCTGGCGTGTGCGAGGTCTTCTCCACGCTGCTGTCCGGCGCGTCCCTGGTGCTCGCGCCGAAGGACGCGCTGCTGCCGGGACCCGCGCTGGAGCGGACGCTGACGGAGCAGGCCATCACCACCGTGACGCTGACGCCGTCGGTGCTCGCGCAGCAGCCGCCGGAGGGGCTCACCACCCTGGAGACCGTCATCTCCGCGGGCGAGGCCTGTCCTCCGGAGGTGGTGCGGCGCTGGTCGCCGGCCGCCGGTTCATCAACGCCTATGGCCCCACGGAGATCACCGTGTGCGCCACGCTGACGGATCAACCGCTGTCGGCGGACCGGGTGACCATCGGCGGTCCGCTGGCCAACGTGCGTGTGTACGTGCTGTCCCCGGCGCTCCAGCCGCTGCCGGCGGGCGTCCCTGGCGAGCTGTACGTGGGCGGCGCGGGCGTGGGACGCGGCTACCTGGGCCACCCGTCGCTCACCGCCGAGCGCTTCATACCGGACCCCTTCGCCACGGAGCCCGGCGCGCGGATGTACCGCACGGGGGACAGGGCACGGTGGCTGGAGGGTGGGGCCCTGGAGTTCCTGGGCCGCTCGGACGCGCAGGTGAAGGTGCGCGGCTTCCGCATCGAGCTGGAGGAGGTGGAGGCCGTGCTGGGCGCCCAGGCCGGCGTGCAGGCCGCGGCGGCGACGGTGCGGGAAGAGGCCTCCGGCGTGCGCCGGTTGGTGGGCTACGTGGTGCCCTTCGAGGGCGCGACGCCGGATGAGGCCTCGCTGCGCGAAGGCCTGCGGCGCCGGTTGCCGGAGCACATGGTGCCGTCGGCGTTCGTGGTGCTGGACGCGCTGCCGTTGTCGCCCAACGGCAAGGTGGACCGCGGCGCGCTGCCGGCGCTGGGCGGCCGGCTGCCGCGTGAGGAGCCCTCCTTCGTGGAGCCCTCCACGCCCGCGGAGCGGCTGCTCGCGTCGCTCTGGTCGCAGATCCTCCGCGTGGAGCGGGTGGGCGCGGACGACAACTTCTTCGAGCTGGGCGGCGACTCCATCATCAGCCTCCAGGTCGTCGCGCAGGCGCGGCGGGCCGGGCTGGCGATCACGCCCAAGCAGCTCTTCGAGCACCAGAAGCTGCGGGACCTGGCCGCGGCGGCCACGTTGGAGGCCGCGCCCGCGGTCGCCGACGCCGGGCCGGTGAGCGGGACGGTGCCGCTCACGCCCATCCAGCGCTGGTTCCTGGAACAGGGCTCGCCCGCGCCGGAGCACTACAACCAGGCGGTGCTCCTGGCGGCCCGCGAGCCGCTGGACGCGGGGCTCGTCGAGGCCACGCTGCGGGCGCTCTGGCGGCATCACGACGCGCTCCGGCTGCGCTTCACCCGCGCGTGCGACGGCTGGGCGCAGCAGTACGGCTCGCCCGACGAGGCGGTGACCTTCCTCGTCCGCGAGGACCTGTCCGGCCTGCCCGAGGACGCGCGCGAGGCGCGGCTGGAGCAGGTGGCCACCCGCGTCCAGGGCGGCCTGGACCTGGGCTCGGGACCGCTGATGCGGGCGGTGCTCTTCACGATGGGCGCGGGGCAGCCCGCGCGGCTGCTCTGGGTCATCCACCATCTCGTCGTGGACGGCGTGTCCTGGCGCACGCTGCTGGAGGACTTCGAGTCCGCCTACCTGGCGCTGCGTGAGGGCCTCGCGCCCTCGCTGCCTCCGCGCACCACGTCCTTCAAGACGTGGGCGGAGCGGCTGGAGGCCCATGCCGCGACGGACGCGGTCGCCGCGGAGGCGGACGTCTGGCGCGCCCAGTCGCGGATGCCCGTGGACGCCTTCCCGCTGGAGGGTCCCGGCGGGGAGAACACCGTGGCCTCCGCGCGGACGGTGGCGGTGGAGCTGGACGCGGAGACGACGCGGAGACGACGCGGCTGCTGCTGCGCGAGGCGCCACGGCGTGGCGCGCACGCGTGGACGAGCTGCTGCTGTCCGCGGTCGCCCGGTCGCTGGGACAGGTGCTGGGCGTGGGCCGCGTGCGCGTCACCCTGGAGGGGCATGGCCGCGACGTGGCGCTTCCCGGCGTGGACGTGTCGCGCACCGTGGGCTGGTTCACCGCGGCGTACCCGGTGGTGCTGGACTGCGCGGGCCGGGGCTCGGAGGGCGACCTGCTGCGCGCCGTGCGTGACTCGGTGCGGACGGTGTCGGGCCGGGGCGCGTCCTACGGAATGCTGCGCCACCTGCGCGCGGACGACCTCTCGCGCGAGCTGGGCGCCCAGCCCGCGCCCCCGGTGGCCTTCAACTACCTGGGCCAGTTCGACGGACTGGCCGCGGGGCTGACGCTCCTGGAGCCCGCGAACGAGGGCACGGGCCTGTCGAAGGCACCCGGCGCCCTGCGCACGGAGGTGCTGTCGGTGGGCGCGCGCGTGTTGAAGGAGCGCCTGCGCCTGGAGTGGACCTACAGCGAGCACCTGCACCCGCGCGCCACGATTGAAGCGCTGGCCGGAGCGACCCTGGAGTCGGTGCGGGCCCTGGTGGCCCTGCGCGCCACGCCGGACGCCCTGCGCTACACGCCCGCGGATTTCCCGCTGGCGAAGCTGTCCGCGGACGTCCTGGAGCGCATCCTGCCGCCCGGCGAGGCGGTGGAGGACGTGTATCCGCTGTCCCCGCTGCAGGAGGGCCTGCTCTTCCACGGCATCCTGTCCCCGGAGTCGGGGGCGTACTTCGAACAGGTGAGCTGTTCGTTCCACGCGCCCCTCAACGTGCAGGCCTTCCACCGCGCCTGGCAGGAGGCGGTGGCGACGGAGCCCGTGCTGCGCACCGCGTTCCGGTGGGAGGGGCTGGAGCGTCCCCGCCAGGTGGTGTTCGCCCGGGCCGAGCTGCCCTGGTGCGAGCTGGACTGGCGCGGCCTGTCCCCCGAGGAGCAGGAGGCGCGGCTCGTGGCCCTTCGCGCGGAGGACCGTGCGCGCGGCCTGGAGCTCACGCACGCGCCGCTGATGCGCATGTCGCTCATCCGCATGGATGCGCGTGTCCACCACCTGGTGTGGAGCTTCCACCACCTGCTGATGGACGGCTGGAGCGTGGGCCTGCTCCTGCGGCGGATCTTCTCCCTCTACGAGGCCTTCGGTCAGGGCCGCGCGCTGCCCCCAAGCGAGGGCGCGACCTTCCGCGACTACATCGCGTGGTTGCAGCAGCAGGACCTGGGCCGCGCGGAGCGCTACTGGCGCGAGGCGCTGGCGGGCTTCACCCAGCCCACGCCGCTGCCGGAGGACCGGGGCCTCGCACGCGCGAGCGACTCGCGGGTGCTGCGCCGGCTGTCCCTGTCGAACTCCGTGACGTCAGCGCTTCAGGAGTTCGCGCGCCAGCAGCAGGTCACCCTCAACACGCTGGTGCAGGCGGCGTGGGGCCTGATGCTCGGACGCGCGCGGGCCTGGAGGACGTCGTCTTCGGGGCGACGGTGTCCGGACGTCCGTCGGAGATCGAAGGCGTCGAGGGCACGGTGGGCCTGCTGATCAACTCGCTGCCGGTCCGCGTCCGGGTGCCGGGGGACGCGGTGCTGGGGCCCTGGCTCCAGGCGTTCCAGCAGCGGCAGGCGGAGCAGCGGCAGTACGAGTTCAGCCCGCTGGTGGAGGTGCAGGGCTGGAGCGGGCTGTCGCGCGGGGCTTCGCTCTTCGAAGCGCTGCTCGTGTTCGAGAACTATCCGCTCGACTCGGCGGTGTGGGAGTGGGCGCGGGATTTGGAGGTCCGCGGCTTCGTGGTGAGCGAGTGGACCAACTACCCGCTCACGTGCGTCGTCGTCCCGGGCCGTGAGCTGGAGCTGAAGCTGCTGCACGACGTGGGGCGCTTCGCTCCGGAGTCAGCCGACTCGATGCTGCGCCACCTGGGCGCGCTGCTGGAGTCCTTCGTGTCGCACGCGGAGGCGCGGCTGGACGCACTGCCCATGCTGTCCGCCGCGGAGCGCCAGCAGGTGCTCGCCTGGGGCCAACCCAGGGCTCCCGCGTTCGACCCTGCGCCGAACGTGCACCAGCGCTTCGAGGCCTGGGCCGCGAGGACGCCGGACGCCGTGGCGGTGACGTACGAGCAGGCGTCGCTGACGTACGGCGAGCTGAACCGGCGGGCCAACCAGCTCGCGCATCACCTGCGCAAGCAGGGCGTGGGGCCCGAGGTGCGCGTGGGCCTGTGCGTGGAGCGGTCGCTGGAGATGCTGGTGGGCCTGCTCGCCATCCTCAAGGCCGGCGGCGCGTACGTCCCGCTGGACCCGTCGTATCCCGCGGAGCGGCTCGCCTTCCTGCTGGAGGACGCGGACGTGCCGCTGCTCCTCACGCAGGAGCGGCTGGTGGCGACGCTGCCCGCGGATCGCCCGGTGTTCCGGCTGGATGCGGACTGGGCGCGGGTCGCCGGTGAGCCCACGCATGACCTGGCTCCCACGGCCACGCCGGAGCACGGCTGCTACGTCATCTACACGTCCGGTTCGACGGGCAAGCCCAAGGGCATGCAGATCGAACATGCCCGGGTGACGCGCCTCTTCACCGCCACGCAGCCCTGGTTCTCCTTCGGCTCCGACGAGGTGTGGACGCTCTTCCACTCGTACGCGTTCGACTTCTCCGTCTGGGAGATCTGGGGCGCGCTCATCCACGGGGCGCGGCTGGTCATCGTCCCGTACCTGGTGAGCCGCTCGCCGGAGGCCTTCCGCGCGCTGGTGCACGACGAGGGCGTGACGGTGCTCAACCAGACGCCGTCCGCGTTCCTCCAGTTCGTGCAGGCGGACGCGGCCCGGACACAGGGCGGCGCGTCGAGCCTGCGGTGGATCATCTTCGGCGGCGAGACGCTGGAGTTCTCCAGCCTCCGGGCCTGGTTCGGCCGGCACGGCGACGCACGGCCGAAGCTCGTGAACATGTACGGCATCACGGAGACGACGGTCCACGTGACCTTCCGTCCCCTGACGGCGCACGACGCGGCCGGCGCGCAGCCCAGCAGCGTGGGCGTGCCCATCCCGGACCTCCAGGTGTACGTGCTGGACGCGCGCGGCGAGCTGGCGCCCGTGGGCGTCCCGGGCGAGCTCTTCGTCGGCGGTGAAGGGCCCGGCCGTGGCTACCTGAAGCGTCCGGCGCTGACGGCGGAGCGCTTCGTGCCGGATCCGTTCTCCGGCCGTCCGGGCGCGCGGCTGTACCGCACCGGAGACCTGGGGCGCTGGCGCTCCACGGGCGAGCTGGATCACCTGGGCCGCATCGACCACCAGGTGAAGCTGCGCGGCTTCCGCATTGAGCTGGGTGAAATCGAGGCCGCGCTGCGTGCCCATCCCACCGTGCGCGACGCGGTGGTGCTGGTGCGGACGGTGGCCGGCGACGCGCGGCTCGTGGCCTACGTGACGGCCCGGGACGGCGCGCGGGTGGACCCCTGGGAGCTGCGGCGCGTGCTGCGCGAGCGGCTGCCCGACTACATGGTGCCGCAGGCGCTGGTGCCCCTGGAGGCGTTCCCCCTCACGTCCCACGGCAAGCTGGCGCGTGAGGCCCTGCCGCTGCCGGAGACGGTGGACGCGGAGGAGTCCTCGTCCGCCGACGTGGCGCCGCGGACGCCCACCGAGGAGCTGCTGGCGGACATCTGGGCGTCGGTGCTCGGCGTGGCGCGGGTCGGCCGCGATGACGACTTCTTCGAGCTGGGCGGCCACTCGCTGCTGGCGACGCAGGTGGTGTCGCGGCTGCACGCGGTGTTTCCGGTGAAGGTGCCGCTGCGGGAGCTCTTCGAGCACCCCACGGTAGCGGCGCTGGGCCAGTGGCTGGATGCGGCGCTGGGGTCGAAGACCGGGACCGAGGCCATCGCTCGCATTCCGTCGCGGGTCCGTGGCGAGGGTGAGCCGTTGCCGCTGTCGTTCGCGCAGCAGCGGCTGTGGTTCCTGGACCGGCTCACGCCCGGAAGCGCCGCGTACAACATCCAGGCCGCGCTGCGCTTGAAGGGGCCGCTGGACGTTGCCGCGCTGGAGCAGGCGTTCACGCACGTCATCCAGCGGCACGAAGCGCTGCGCACCACCTTCGGCTCGGTGGACGGGCGTCCATTCCAGCGCATCGCCTCCGATGCGTCCTTCACGCTGCGGCGGGTGGACGTGAGCGGCAGGGAGGACGGTGCGCAGGAGACGGCGCGGGTCGCGGCGGAAGAAGCGCGGCGGCCGTTCGACCTGGAGGCCGGGCCGCTGATGCGGGCCCTGCTGGTGAAGGAGGGCGAAGGGGAACACGTGCTGGTGCTGGTGATGCACCACGTCGTGTCGGACGGCTGGTCGATGGGCGTGATGGTGCGGGAGGTGGGCAAGGCGTACGAGGCGAAGGTGAAGGGCACCGCGGCGCGGGAGGAAGCGCTGGAGGTGCAGTACGCGGACTGGGCGGCGTGGCAGCGGGAGTGGCTGGAGGGCGGCGCGCTGGAGGAGCAGCTGGCGTGGTGGAGGCAGCGGCTGGCGGGAGCGCCCGCCGCGCTGGAGCTGCCCACCGACCGGCCCCGGCCGGTGAACCCCACCTTCCGGGCCCACACCGTCGACGCCAGCCTGCCGCGGTCGCTGTCGGAGGCGGTGAAGGCGCTGGCGAAGCAGGAGGGTGTGACGCCGTTCATGGTGCTGCTGGCGGCGTGGCAGGTGGTGTTGGCGAGGCACGCGGGGCAGGACGACGTGAGCGTGGGAACGCCTATCGCGGGACGTCAGCGCGCGGAGACGGAGGGGCTGATTGGCTTCTTCGTGAACACGCTGGTGCTGCGCGCGAAGGTGGAGGCCGGCGCGAGCTTCCGGGAGCTGCTGGCGCAGGTGCGGGAGACGACGCTGGGTGCGTACGCGCACCAGGACGTGCCGTTCGAGAAGCTGGTGGAGGCGTTGCAGCCCGCGCGGGATCTCGCCCGGCACCCGCTGTTCCAGGTCCTCTTCACGCTGCAGAACACGCCGGTGACACCGTGGGCCGTGCCGGAGCTTTCGGCCGCGCCGTACGCGCTGTCGCGTCAGGCCTCGAAGTTCGACCTCGCGCTGTCCCTCACGGAGCAGGAGGGCGGCTTCGCGGGCTCGGTGGAGTACAGCACGGACCTGTACGAAGAGGGGACGGTGCGGCGGTGGATGGAAGGC
>NZ_JBKGHJ010000385.1:0-8349 GCF_046520365.1 Corallococcus sp. 4LFB | reverse complement strand
CCCCGGTGCCCGTCGTCCCGGCGGTACCCGAGCCACCCGTCGCGGTGCCCGGCTCCTGTACCGTCACGCGTGATGAATCCAGCGGGGGCACACCCGAGCTGCCCGACGCGACATCGCCCGGAGCCGCAGGGGAGGCCGCGCCCGTGTCGTAGGTGCCACCGAAGCCCGGGGCGTTCGCGCTCGTGGGCCCCGCGGTCGGCGACGTCCCCGCCGTGCCCGCGCCGGTATCGGACGGCCCCGCGGTGGTTCCTCCCTCGGTCGAAGCAGTGCCCGGTGTGCCCGCCGCGCCCGCGCCACCCGTGCCCGACTGGAGCTGGGATTCATCCGTCGCCGCCGGTTCATTGGATGCGGCCTGCTGCTCGAAGACCGTGGGAGCGGGAGGAGCCACGTACTTCTGCGACTGCTGGATCGCGACCTCGCCCGCGGTGACCGGTGTGCTGCCATCGGGCAGCAACGGCGTCAGCGTGCGGTAGTTGCTCTCGGTCGGGTCCGTTGGGCTCTGGACGACATAGCCCTGGGGAGGACGCGCGCCGTCCAGGTCGTCCGCGGCCTGCTCGTAGGCATCCTGCAGGGCGGCCGCGGCAGGGTCCCTCACGGACGGATCTTCCGGAGGCAATGGCTCCACCTCCTGCGTCTGTCCAAGGCTCAATCCCGCGACGATGGCGATCCAGAGGCGCATGCCATGAACATGTCCACGCGCGAACGGCGCCACATCGCGGCCACCGCCCCTCCGCCCGCTGGCCCGCCTGGAGGGCGATGAGGGCTCAAGCCTTCGAGCGCCCGGCCCACAGCTCGTCCGCCGCGCGCCGGCCCGTCTCGAGCGCCCCATGCACGGTGCCCTCCTCACCGCCGACGTGCGTGGCCTCGCCCGCGAAGAAGAGCGTCCGGCCCACGGGCCTGGCGAGCGCTGCGACCGCGTCCATCGCGCCCGACGGAATGACCGCGTAGCCCCCGCGCGTGTACGGCTCGTCCTGCCAGTCCTGCACGTGCCACGCCTCCAGCTGTTCGTTCAGCTCCCGCACGGGGCGGTGGAAGAGCTGTGACAGTCCCCGCAGCGCGCGCCCCAGCACGGCCGTGTCGCTCAAGCCGGACAACGCCGCGGCGGTGGGGCCTCCACTCCAGCCCACCAGGTGCCGCGTGCGCCGGTGGGGCGCCAGCGTCCACCATGTGGAGAACGGGGCGGCGGGCGCATGGAAGAAGCCGAAGCGAGCGGTGGCCTCCTGCTCGCGCCAGAACGGCGTGCGGAAGCGCAGGAGGATCTTCACCAGGGCGCCCATCGCCAACCGGTTCCAGGCGCGCTCCTGCTCCCGCACGCGCGGCACGAAGCGCACGGCGCCAGGGGCGGGTGGCTTCGCCTGCAACACGCCCACGGGCAGCGTCACCACCGCGTGCCCACCCTGGAACGTCCCGAGCGCAGTGCCCTGCCGCGTCCGGGCCCGCACCCGGACCGAGCCCGCTTTCCAGCGCACCTCCTCGGCCACCGCGTTGAGGAACAGCGTGCCCGGCTTCGCGAGCAGCTTCGCGGCCATCGCGTGCAGCACGCGGTCGTATCCCTCCATCACGCGTGACGGCGTCGTGCCCCCGGAGTCCTCCGCGGTCCGCTCCATCCGGGAGATGGCGAGCGTGCTCGCGACGTCCGGATCCGCCGCGTAGAACCCCCGGACATACGAGCGCGCCATCGCGCTCACGACGGGCGGCCACTGGTGAAGACGCGCCTGCTCCGCCACCCACTCCGCCATGGGACGGTCGGGTGCCGTCGCGGACATCAAGGGCTCCTGGAACGCGAAGGACTCCTCCCCGTCGTCCAGCTTCCCCCGCCACAGGAGCGCATGCGTGTCGTTGCAGGGGCTCACCGTCAGCCCGGCCCGGCGGATGCGCCGCAGCAGCGCGGCGGGCTTGCCGTGGACGAACTCGGCGCCCAGCTCCAGGGGCACGTCCGCCACCGTGTCCCGGAGCGTCGCCACGCGGCCGCCCACGCGGTCGCGCGCCTCCAGCACGATGACCCGCAGGCCCTTGCCCATCAAGCGTTCGGCCGCGGCGAGCCCCGCGGCGCCCGCGCCCAGGATGACGACGTCGGCCTCGTGATCCATGCCGCTCCTGCTCCGCCCAGGCGGAGCTCCCATCACGAAAAAGACGCCCGCGGCCCACCTGACGAACGGAGGGCCGCGAGCCAGCGTCCCCCTCCCGGGCGGGAGGAGGACAGGGGAGGGCAGAGGCGGGGCTAGTACGTCTTCGGCGAGCTGCTGGAGCCGGTGTCCGGGGTCATGGTGGAGTCGTTGCCCTTGCCCATGTCCTGGTTCTGGTCATCCATGCCCGAGCCGCCCGTGTCCTCGTTGATGGACGGGTCCGGCGACATCATGTCGGAGCCCGAGCCGCCCGTGCCCTCGCTCGGCGAGATGCGGGTCGCCATGTTCTTCTCGTCCTTCACCTGGAAGCTGGCGCGGATCTCCTGGCCCTCCTTCAGGCTCTTGGCGTTCTTCATGCTCGGGTCGGTGAACTGCGTGTTCTTGTCGATGTCCAGGGGCACCACCGCGCCGCCGGAGCTGCTGATGTAGACCTTCTTGCTCTCGCTCTTGACGACCTTGCCCGTCAGCTCGTTGGCGCCCGTCATGCTGGACGAGGACGAACCCGTCGAGTGCGCGGCGGACGACCCCGAGCCGCCAATGGCATCCGAGCTGCCCGTGGACGAGCCTTGCATGCTGCCCGTGGACGAGCCTTGCGTGGACGACCCTGGCATGGTGCCCGTGGTCGTCGACGGCTGCTGCGAGCCCTGCGGCGCGCTGTCCTGGGCAAAGGCCACGCCCGAACCCAGCAGCGCCACGGACGCGAAAACCCCGATGAGCTTCTTCATGGAATCTCTCCCGGATGATGTGAGTGGGACGGGGTGGTCACCTGCGCGGCCCCCCGCTGGGAAGAAGCTAGGGGTGATGGGAGCGGGGGACAGGCCGGGGGGAGAAGACCGTGTACGCGCCTGTTCGCTCCCCGGCCCGTGGGACGTGGTCCGGACCCGACAACCGGCACTCCAGCCGCCGGGTGGGGTGCTTGAAGCCCACTCCGGATTCACCTAGCGTGCTGGGCAAAGAGCGGAGGCTGGCCCCTGTGCCTGCTCCCGCCAGGAGACCGTGACCTCGATGCCCCCGCCCGCCAGGCCCTCCGCGCCGCAGCCCCAGCCCCAGGAACTGCCTGTCCCCTCCTATCCCGCCGTCGAGACCTTCATCGAGAAGGCCTCCGCCAGCGACGTCCAGGCGCTCTTCGCGCCCGTGAAGCAGGGACTCGCCGACCTCAAGGGGCCGCGCGCGGAGGTCGGCAAGAAGGCCCAGGCTGCGATCGCGCGGTCCGAGGAGCTGCTGGCCCTGCTCGTGGACGTCCGCGAGAAGCTCGTCGCGGAGTCGAAGCAGCCCAAGGGCCGGAAATGACGGGCTTTTCGGGGGCCCTGACGATTTCTCGTCACCAGCAGGCAACCGGCGGCTGGCTCTCCCGATAATCCCTTGAAAGAGCCTCGGGATGATCCCCGGCTCCCCTTTTGAATCAACGCTGGCACCAGCGCGGAGGCTGAAATGAGCAAGATCGACAGCGGCATGATGGGCCCGAACCTGCGCATGAACACCCAGATGACCACGGCTCGGCAGACGCCGAACACGAGCTTTGGTGCGCGCGTGCAGAACGGCCTGAACAGCACCGTCGGCGCCGTGGGCGCGGGCGTGGGCGCGGTTGCGGGCTTCGTTCCCGGTGCCGGCATCGTCTCCGCCGCGGTCTCCTCCGCCCAGACCTTCTCCGGCGCCTCCGGCTCCGGCATGGCGGGCGGCCCCTACGTCGGCGTGATGAACACCGGCTCCGGCGCGGTGCCCTCCACCAACCTGCCCGGTGCGGGCACCGGCCTGCCCTCCGCGGGCGGCTCCGCCTCCACCATCGGCACCAGCGTCGGCTCCGCCTCGGGCGGCGGCAGCGTGGGCGACCAGCTCAACATGAACGGCTCGCTCAAGTCGATGATGGACGACAACGTCAAGCTGCTGAACATGCAGTCCGCCATGCAGCACGAGTCGCAGCTCTTCACGGCTGTTTCCAACGTGATGAAGTCGCGGCACGATACGACCAAGAACTCCATCGGCAACATCCGCTAGTCTTCACGGACAGCGGAATCTGACCGGTGCAAGGAAGGCGGCCCCCGACGGCCGCCTTCCGCGCTTCCGGCGACCAGAAAGGCAGCGCGACGTCCATGGCGGAGACCCCCTCGGAGATTGCCAACAGCCTCGTGCCCCTGGCGCGCCAGCCGGCCATGGTCCTGCTGGAGTCCGGCTACCTGTGGCTGGACATGGGTCACTTCGACAAGGCCAAGGAGGTCTTCGTCGGTGCCGCCGCGCTGATGCCCAAGAGCGAAGTGCCGCAGATTGGCCTGGGCGCCGTGGAGTTCGCGCAGGGCAAGCACGACAAGGCCCTGGCGGCCTACCGGGTGGCCCAGCGCCTGGCGCCCCTGTCGTCGCTGCCCCGGGCACACGCCGGGGAGGCCCTGCTGTTCATGGGCAAGGTGCCGGAGGCCCTCAAGGAACTGAAGGCCGCCATCGACCTGGAGCCGGAAAGCGACGGCGCGAAGCTGGCCCAGGCGCTCATCCAGGCGAAGGAAGCGGGGGCCCTGCCTCCGCCGAAGAAGTAGCAGGCAGGAAGAAGGAGGTAACTCGATGGCTGTCGGTGGAGTCGGACGTGGGGGTGGAAAGGGCCGCGCGGGCGGCGTGAAGGGGGCGTCCGGTCCGTCGGGTGCCTCTGGCGCGTCCTTTGGCGGCAAGGTGGACCGCACGGAGTCTCTCGTCGGGCCCTCGGGTCTGGTAGGCTCCAGCAACGTCCAGGGCCCCCAGGCTACGGATCCCATCGCGGCGCAGGCACTCGCCATCGCCAAGCGGCTGAAGAACGGGGGCTTCAAGAGCAAGGAGGAGGCGACGAAGGCGCTCGTCTCAGAGGTGCTCCAGGAGAAGTTGAACATGAAGTCCGCTGCCCTCACGGGCCGCATCGCCGGGGCGCTGCAGGATGATCCCCGGCTGAACCAGGTTCTCGAGCGGCTGTGGTCCAAGGCCGAGTGAGCGCGCCGCTTGCCTCTGGGTGAAGACAGGAAGGTCATCCTGGAGAAGTACGGCCCGTACGTGCGGTCGCTCGCGGCCACCGTGCGCAAGCAGTTCAATGCCCAGCTGGAGCTGGATGAACTGCTGGCCTATGGGCAGATCGGCCTCCTGGAAGCCGCGGAGCGCTTCGATCCCAAGGTGGGTGCCAACTTCCTCACCTTTGCCCACTACCGCATCAAGGGCGCCATCTTCGACGGTCTGAGGAAGATGGGCGTCCTGCGCGGCGCCGACGCCCGCACGGCCTATCAAGGCGAGCGCGCGACGGCGTATCTGGGAAATCTGGCGGACCGCGAGCAGGGCGCAAGCAACCGCGGGGCGTCATTCGACGATGATATTGGAGACATCTCGGATGCCGTGGCGGGCCTCGCGGCGGTTTTCGCGGCGGGGGCGGAAGGGGCGGAGGCGGCGGGCTACGTGGATGAATCCCTCCCGGCGGATCAGCGCCTGGAGATGGAGCAGTTGAAGAACCGGGTGCGCGCGGCCATCGAGAAGCTCCCGGAAAAAGAGCGCAAGCTCCTGCAGGGCTATTACTTCCAGGGCCGCACGCTGGAAGAGGCAGGGGCGGAGATCGGGCAGTCGAAGAGCTGGGCGTCGCGGCTTCATGCGCGGGCCATTGATCGGCTCAAGGAACTCTTGAACGAGGAGGAGGAACTCCCTCCCCCCTCGACGGATGCAAGGAGGGTGTCACATGGCGGCTCCGATGAGCGGCATCTCCGCGGCACAGGTAGCGCAGCAAAAGCTGCAGGACCAGGGCGCGCAGCAGACGCAGAAGACGGGCGCGTCGAAGTTCGACGGAGTTCTCGCTGACAAGGCGCAGGGCGCTGGCCAGGTGGACGCCGCCCAGAACGTGAACAAGGCCCAGGCCGCGCAGGCCACCCAGAAGGTGGACTCCGTCCGCCAGGTGGAGACCGTCAACAAGGCGGAGAAGGCCAACCTGAACAAGGTGAGCGGCGCTGCCCAGCAGCCCGCCACGGCCAGGGGCGCGGAGCCCGTGGACGCGAAGGCCGAAGCCTCCAAGACGACCAAGTCGGGCGGCATGGTGTCCGACCTCGTCTCCGGCCTCGAGAAGGGCCAGGTCAGCATGGACAAGCTCATCAAGGAGGCCTCCTCCGGCAAGAACATGTCCAACGCGGAGCTGCTCGGTCTCCAGGCGTCCATGTACAAGTACTCGCAGGAGCTGGACCTCACGTCGAAGGTCGTCGAGAAGGCCACCAGCGGCCTGAAGGACGTCGTCAAGACGCAGGTCTGAAGTCCCCACCCCGCCGGGCCATGGCGGCATGCGAAGGGCGGTCCCTCCCAGGGTTCGGGAGGGGGCGCCCTTCCGCGTTTTGCAAGGGCCCTGTTAAGCTACGCGCGCCCATGACTCGCCGAACGTCCGTCTACGCCGCCCCGCTCCTCGCCCTGCTGTTCCTCACCGGCTGCTCCATCGAGCTGCAGCACGAGCTGACGGAGGCGGACGCGAATGAAATCTACGTCCTGCTCAGCAAGAACGGCATCAACGCCAAGAAGGAGAAGGCGGAGGGCGGCAACGAAGTGCGCTTCACCATCGTCGTCCCCAAGGGCGACGCCGCCCAGGCCGCGGAGCTGTTGAAGCGCAACTCGCTGCCGCGCCCGGTGGAGAAGGGCCTGTCCCACTTCGCCAAGGGCAGCATGGTTCCCACCGCCACGGAGGAGCGCGCCATGCTCCTCAAGGCCATGGCGGGCGAGGTCTCCAACGCGCTCAACCAGATCGACGGCGTGCTGGAGGCGCGCGCCATCGTGATGGTGCCGGAGAACAACGACCTGTCGCAGCCGGAGAACAAGCCGATGCCGTCGGCCTCCGTGTTCATCAAGTACCGCACCGTGGAGGGCGGCAAGCCCCCCGTCACGATGGACGCGGTGAAGCAGTTCGTCGCCAGCTCCGTGTCGGAGCTCAAGCCGGAGGCCGTCACCGTCCTGATGACGGAGGCCATGGCCCCCACTGCGGAGACCACGGAGACCAACCGCCTGCAGGACGTGCTCGGCGTTCGCATGACGGCCGCCAGCGCGAGCACGTTCAAGATGATCCTCGGCGGCGCGTTCGCGCTCATCCTGGCGATGATGGGCGTCACCGCGTGGACCTTCATGCGCGGCGGCTCCGGTGGCGCTGCCCCCGCCGCGGCGGCGCGCCCCGCCCGCGCGCGCGGCCGCACCGAGTAGTCCCGCACGTCGGCTTCCCCGCGGCCCTCCTGGGGCGGACCGCGGGACGTGTCCTCCAGGCCGGGGACACGTCTTCTATCTTCAGCGGGCCACCTGGGGGCCCGCGAGGTGACCGTTGGATTCCTTCTTCACCTCGCTCAGCAAGCGCCAGACCATGATGCTGCTCACCGCGGTCACCTTCGGTGGCCAGGAGAGCATGGCGGCGCTGGAGCACCTGCCGGACGAGGAGGGCGCGCTCCTGCGCCACCGCGCGCAGGAGATCCTCCAGATTCCGCGCGAGAAGCGCCTGCCCGCGGTGGTGCAGGAGCTCAAGCGCCTGATGAAGGACCGGCGCGGCCAGCTGTGGACCGCGGATCCGGAGCGGCTGGCGGCGCTGCTCCAGCGCGAGCGCGGGGCGCTGGTGGAGCTCACCCTGCGCGCGCTGCCCGGCAACATGGCGGAGGCCGTGCGCGGCCACCTGCCGCCCTCGCGCGTGAAGCTCACCCGCGAGGTGCGGCCCCAGGTCCTGGACATCATCCGCTGGAAGCTGGAGGAGGCGCTGGCGCGCGAGGTCGCCGGCCAGTCCGCGGGCTTCAAGTTCGCGGACGTGCTCAACCTGCAGACGCGCGAACTGCTCACGGTGAGTGATCGCCTGGGGGCGCGCGTGCTCGGCCCGGCGCTGGCGGGGCTCCCCGAAGACGAGCTGAACGGCCTGATGGAGTCGCTGCCTCCGGATCTGCTCCAGCTCGCGAGCAAGTCCGTGGCGGCCAATGCGCCGCGCAAGCTCCCGGAGGAGGACGCGCGCGCGCAGCTCAACCTGCACGAAGGCTTCAGCCGCCTGGCCGGGGCCATCCGCGAGCGCGGGCGTGCAGCGGCTGGCGCGCGCGTGCGTGGCGCAGTCCCGGAGTTCGCCGCGCGCATGCTGGAGAAGCACCGGGGCGAGTTCGGCCACCTGCTGGCGAAGTGGGTGCGCGAGGAGCGCTCGCGGCCGACGGCCCGGGGCGATGGCGGCCGCACCGACATCGTCATGGACCTGGAGCGGCTGGCCATGCGCGGCCTCATCGAGCGGCCCGTCCGCCTG
>NZ_JBKGHJ010000384.1:0-8496 GCF_046520365.1 Corallococcus sp. 4LFB | reverse complement strand
TCAGGTCGCGGTCGTAGAACGCGAAGCCCACCGGCGTGAGGCCATGACCGCGTCGCGCAGCGCCCGCGCGTCGTCCGCCTGCTCGCGCAGCCGGATGTACTCGCGCTCGCTCCGGGCCAGGGCGCGCAGGGCGGCCATCACGCCCACCGCGGCCAGCACGAACGCGCTCGCCGCCAGCACGGCGATGCGAGCCCCCGGCGCCAGGCTTCCGCTCCACATCCCCACCAGGGCCATGAGCGCCGCGCACGCGGTGGCGACGGCGGCAATCCTGAGGAGTGGGGGCGGGGAGGACGAGGACATGGCGCGCGGGGAGCGCGCCTCACTCTACGTTTCCTCGCATCGGCTTGCATCGCGGCGAGGCCCTGACCCACCCAAGCGTTGGACGAAGGTCCAGGGTAGGCCGCGAAGCCAATCCTCCGGGTGAATCCGCTCGAACGCGCGGTGCGCCGGACCTGTGGAAACCCACGAGGCTCCACCGCGCGGAGGTGTGCAATCTCAGACAGCGGGCCCGGCGATGATGTCCGGTGGCCCCGGACGGTTGGGGTCATGCGCGGGGGGTTCCTGGATGCCCGGCTTCACCTCGGGGTCCTGCAGGGGCGGAGGCGGTTCCCGGCGCTGGGGCTCGCCCGGCGGTGGATCCTTCTCCGGCGCGGGCGGCCGGGGCGGTTCAATCTCAGGCGTGGGCTTCGGATCCGGCTCCTTCACCGGCTTCTGGGGAGGCGTCGTCTGTGGATTCGTCGGCATGGACCTCCACACTGCGCACGCCGTCCTCCCAGGGAACCGCCGCGCCCTCCGCGTCGTCTTCGGGTGCGTGGTTTTCGACAGGTGTCCCCGCGTCCTGGAGGCGGCAGTGGGCCCAGACCTCCACCACGGGCTCGATGCGCGGGGTGAGCTGGATCATGGAGCTGGGGAAGCAGCGCGCCGGCAGCCGGGCGAAGAGCTGGCGCACGTGCTCCGCCTCCCGTGCGCTGGCCACGGCGACGTGCGGCCGGACGATGAGGTCGGTGAAGTGGGCGGCCTGCTCCGGGCTGCCGCTCACCAGCCGGGCCGTCGCGCAGCTCTGGTAGAAGAGCACCCTCACGCCTGCTTCCCGTGCCCCGTCCAGGAACGCGTGCAGCGTGCGCCCCTCCACCGCGCCCACCAGCAGCGCCTCCGGAGTCCACCGCCCATCCCCGGGGCCGCTGTCGCGGTCATTCAACGGACGACCAATCGGTACGGGGGGCGCATGGTCGCTCGTCAGCACCGCGCCCCGTTCTCCCTGCCAGTAGAGGCGCGTTTCGTACTCGGTGATGGAAGCGGAGGTCATCAGGCATCTCCTCGGTAGGGGCCTGCGCGATGCGCCTTCAACACCCATGCCGCGGCAATGCTTCTCATCCCGCTGGGGACTGCCCTCGGGTACGAGTCCCCCCAGGTAGGGCGGTGATCGCGGGGCCACACGCGCCCTGGCCCGGGATGCGGCCTCCCTGGAACAGCCCTTTTGGACGATTTCGTCCCCGCCGTCCCTGCTCCACATCCAGCGCCTCAATGCCTGACATGGGGGGACGGCATGGGTGTGATGCGACGCGGTGGGGAAGGGTGTTCGTTGATTGTATGGCTTTGCGAGGGCTTCCAGGGCCGCACGGCCGCTTGAACCATGTCCATGCAAGAACGAGGTGAGGCACCGATGGCGGAAGCGTATGCGAGTCAGCTCATCCAGGCCCCCGCGGACGTGGTCTGGGACCGCGTGGGAGGCTTTGACAGCCTCCCGCGCTGGCACCCGGGCGTCGTCTCCAGCGAGCGGGTGACGCGTCCCGAGGCCGGGCCTGGGCCCCTGCGCCGGCTCACCACGCGCGACGGCGAGGTGTACCTGGAGGCTCGGGTGGAGCACGACCCGCACGCGCGCAGCTATGCGTACACGTTGCTGGAGAGCCCGCTGCCCGTGCGCGACCACCTGGCGAAGCTGCGGGTGACGCCGGTGACGGCGACCGGGCAGACCTTCGTGGAGTGGTCCGCGACCTTCAGCCTGACGCCCGGGCACGAGGGCGAGGCGGCGGCGCTGTGCCAGTGGATCCGCGAGGAGTTCTTCGCGCGGGGCCTGCGGGGGCTGGCGCACACCTTCCTGCCGCCTCCGCCCCGGGTGCCGGCGCCGGAGCTGGAGTGGCGGCGCTGAAGGGCGCTCACAGCCGCTGGAGGAAGCGCAGCAGGTCCTGCTTCTGCGCCGGGGTGAGGGACTCCGGCGGCCGCCCGGGAACTCGGGCGGGTGCGGCGGCAGGTCCACGGTGGGGATGCCCGGGAGGATGAAGCGGCTGTAGGTGTCCACCGCGTCCGCGAGCGTGGCGTGGCTGTTGTCGTGGAAGTACGGCGCGGTGCGGGCGACGCCGCGCAGGGACGGCACGTGACGTCGCGGCCGCGCCGCTCGGAGCGTCGAGCGGCGGACACCCTGCCACCCGCATCCCGGCTGGGCGTCGCACATCCAGGCGCATGCTTCCGGGTGGCCTGCTGAACCTCACGGCCTGGAGAGCCCAATGCCCGTCATCCGATGGCTGGTGTTGTTCCTGCTGTCCTGCGGCCTTGGATGTGGGGCCGCGATCATCTCCAGCGAGTGCAACCAGGCGGACAGCACCGTCTCGTGTTGCCTGAAGCGGCATCCAGGGCAGTACGAAGCCTGCGGAGCGGACGCGCCCGCCCAGCGGATGTTGGGGGCGCGCGGCGCCCGCATCGACAGCAAGACGCTCTGGAAGCAGGGGCGGATCCGTCTCGATGTGGAGAACCCGGCGCCCGGAGTTCGCCCCGGGCAGCTCCACTTCCAGGACGCGCAGACGGGTGCGACGTACCTTTACTACCTGGGAGAGGTGCCGCCTTGAGGACCAACGCGTTGATGCGGGCCTATCTGCGCAACGCGCGGGTACAGGAAGTCATGGCACGCCCGCTCACGCCCAGGATGCAGGCGCTGCTCCATGAGGGCGTCGTCGAGACTCATGGCTTCTGGGTGCTGCGGCGCGCGGCGACGGCGAGCGCTCCACCTATCCGTCCCGGCTTCCAGGACGCGACCGGCTACGAGTGCTTCGCGAACAAGCTGCACGTCTCTGACTTCGTGGGCTCCCTCGAGGAAGACCCGTGGGCACGCCGACTGCGCCTCAAGGACCAGGTGGGCTATGGTCTGCGATTCGCCTGGGAGTTGCAGCGGGTGCTCCCAACGAATGGGCGCTTCGTGATCATCCTCGGATGCAGCAACGCATGCACGTTGCGCTTTCATCTGGAACGGCCAGGAGAGCATTGGCTCACGGAGGACCTGGAAGGCTACCGTCGAGATGCCCTCCTGGAGTTGAGCAACCACGATGACCTTCGCGGCTGGGTCGCGCTCCCCGACTGAGGCTCCGGCTCTGCTCCGCCGCGGGGCCCTCGAAAGGTTCGACTCGGACGTTTTGCCGCCGTCCTGGCTCGGGACGGTGTGAATCCGCCCTCGCTCCGGGCACGCTTCCGCCCATACCTGGAGCGAAGGGGACCATGGACATCATCCGCAATGACAAGCAGGGCGCGAAGGTGAAGCTCGAGCGCATCTCCACGGCGCCGCCGAAGAAGGAGGACCGGGACGCGGCGAAGGCGGAGTTCGAGGCGCTGGGCGAGGAGCTGTTCGACCTGCAGGACCTGCTGTGGGGCGCGAAGATGAACTCCGTCCTCATCGTCCTGCAGGGGCGTGACACCGCTGGCAAGGACGGCACCATCAAGCACGTGGTGGGCAGCCTCAACCCGCGCGGCGTGAGGGTCACCTCCTTCGGCGTGCCCAGCACCGAGGAGCAGGAGCACGACTTCCTCTGGCGCGTGCACCGCGTGGCCCCGCGCAAGGGCGAGTTCTCCATCTTCAATCGCTCGCACTACGAGGACGTGCTCGTGGCGCGGGTGAACAACCTGGTCCCCAGTCCGCTCTGGAAGGCGCGCTACCAGCACATCCGCGACTTCGAGACCCTGCTCGCGGAGCACGGCACCGTCATCCTCAAGTTCTTCCTCCACATCAGCCGGGAGGAGCAGGAGCAGCGGCTGCTGGCGCGCGAGCAGGAGCCGCGCAAGGCCTGGAAGATTTCGGCGGGGGACTGGGAGGACCGCAAGCACTGGCTGGACTACACCCATGCCTACGAGGACGTCTTCGCGCGGACGTCCACCGTGCAGGCGCCCTGGCACCTGGTGCCCTCGGACGCCAAGTGGTACCGCAACCTCGTGGTGGCCCGCGCCGTGGCGGAGGCCCTGCGCCCCTACCGCGAGCAGTGGCAGCAGCGCCTGGACGAGGTCGGCAAGCACAAGAAGGCCGAGCTGCGCGCCTGGCGCAAGAAGCGCTGAGGCACGGCCTTGCGCGTCATGGATGACGCGGAAGCACACGCCGCGCGTCGTGGGAACCGCTGACCCGGCCGTGACATGGGGATGGGACAACACGGTGGGTCATCCGTCCCGGTGTGTCGCCGGGCGGTCACCCCCGGAGCCCTGTCGACATGGAACGAACCGCGTCGCCGTCGAGCAAGGACCTCATCGCCCGCACGCGTCCCTTCGCGGCCCAGGACACCGCGCGCTCCGTCGGCGCGCTCGTCTCCACCTACGCCGCGCTCGCGGGCGCGGTGGCGCTGGCGGTGGCCGCGCCCTGGTGGCCCCTGCGCATCGTGGGCGGCCTCGTCGAAGCGTTGGTGCTCATCCGCTGCTTCATCCTCTTCCACGACGCGATGCACGGGGCGCTCCTGCCGAAGTCGCGGTGGGCGAAGGTCCTCTTCCAGGTGCAGGGGCTGCTCACGCTCACGCCCGCGCGCATCTGGAATGACACGCACAACCACCACCACGCCAACACCGCGCGCATCGCCGCGGACTCGGCGGGGACGTTCGTCACCTGGACCACGGAGCAGTGGCGCAAGGCCACGGGCGCGCAGCGCCTGGGCTACGTGGTGGAGCGCCACCCGGTGACGTTGATGCTCGGCTACTTCACCGCGTTCCTCTACAGCCTGTGCCTCCAGCCGTTCGTGAAGAGCCCGAAGCGCTACTGGACCTCCGGGCTCGCGCTGGGCGTGCACGTGGCGCTGTCCGCGGCCGTCTGGCACTTCTTCGGCCTGGGCGTCTACCTCTGCGCCTTCCTGGGGCCGCTGTTCGTCGCGTACGCGCTGGGCACGTACCTGTTCTACGCGCAGCACAACTTCGACGACGTGGCCATCCTGCCGGACGCCGCCTGGAACCACGCGGACGCGGCGCTGGAGGCCAGCAGCTACATGCGCTTCGGGCCGGTGATGGCGTGGTTCACGGGCAACATCGGCTACCACCACGTGCACCACCTCAACCCGCGCATCCCGTTCTACCGGCTGCCGGAGGCGATGGCCGCCATCCCGGAGCTCCAGGGGCCGCACGTGACCACGCTCACGCTCAAGGACGTCGTGGGCTGCCTGCGGCTGAACCTGTGGGATCCGTCGCTGAAGCGGATGGTGCGCTACCGCGACGCGCGGCTCGCCCACGGCGCCTGAGGAACCTCGGCCCGGCGGGTCCGTTCGGGGCCCGCCCGAGGAACCCACCGGGCCGGGGTCTCAAGGCTCCAGCAGCGTGTGCAGCGCCTTGGCGTGCGCCTCCTCCTCGTCGAGGAGCTCCTCCAGCAGCCGCCGGGTGGTGGGGTCGCGCTCCTCGAAGTAGGGGATGAGCTCCCGGTACGTCTCGATGACGACGCGCTCCGCCGCCAGGTTCTCGCGGAGCAGCTCCACCAGCGTCCGCCCCTCTTCGTCGTGGGTGTCACCGCTGGACATGAGTCCTCCAAGGTTGAAATCCGGCCGTCCGCCCAGCTGCTGGATGCGCTCGGCGAGCCTCAGCGCGTGGCCCTGCTCCTCGCGCGCGTGCCGGCCGAACGCGGCCTTCACCGCCTCCGCGCCAGGGCCCGCCGCGCACAGGGCGTGGCGTGTGTAGCGCCGCACGCAGACGACCTCGGTCGCGAGCGCGGCGTTGAGCAGCGTGAGGCACATCCCCAGCTCGCCCCCGGCGGTATCGTGCGGGCCCCCGCCGCCAGGTGCTCGCGCGCCTGGCGGTGGAGCTGCTGGAGGTCGGTGACGAACGGCTGCGGACGCGTGTCGGCCATGGCGGTGCCTCCGGGCGGCTGGGTGTCGGGAAGCTGGGCGGCCCTGGCCACGCTGGCCATCCCTCCTGCCCCCGCGTGCCGGGAGCGCCGCGCCTGTCCGTCCCACCCCGGGGCCCCGGCGCGGGATCCGATTCCCGCTGGCGACGCTTGCCTCCACGCCCAGCGCGGGCAGGGACGTTGTCCGCGAACACCCCTTGCGGCCCCCAGGGCGGAGGAGGGGGTTCGGGGTTAGTCTTCGCCAATGAGCTCGAGCCCATCCAGCCGGCCGTCCGTCGTCGTGGCGGAGCTGGGGCCCACGAACACCGGGAAGACCTACCGCGCCATCGAACGGATGCTGGAGCACGACTCAGGCATCATCGGCCTGCCGCTCCGCCTGCTTGCCCGGGAGGTCTACGACCGGGTGACCGCGAAGGTGGGCGAGGGCCGGGTCGCGCTGATGACGGGCGAGGAGAAGCGCATCCCGCCCCGGCCCGACTACTGGATCTGCACCGTGGAGGCGATGCCGACGGACCGGCAGGTCGACTTCCTCGCGGTGGATGAGATCCAGCTCGCCGCGCACCGCGAGCGCGGGCACGTCTTCACCGACCGGCTGCTGCACGCGCGCGGCCGCAAGGAGACCTGGTTCCTGGGCGCGGAGACGATGCGGCCCATGGTGCAGGCGCTCATCCCGCATGCGTCCCTGAAGCGCGCCACGCGCCTGTCGCAGCTGCGCTACTCCGGGCGCAAGTCGCTGAAGAGCCTGCCGCCGCGCTCGGCGGTGGTCGCGTTCTCCGCGGACCGCGTCTACGAGCTGGCCGAGGCGCTGCGCCGGCTGCGGGGCGGCGTGGCGGTGGTGCTGGGCGCGCTGTCGCCCCGGACGCGCAACGCGCAGGTGGCGATGTATCAGTCCGGCGAGGTCCAGTACCTCGTGGCCACGGATGCCATTGGCATGGGGCTGAACCTGGACCTCAACCACGTGGCCTTCTCGACGCTCTCCAAGTTCGACGGCGCCGAGCAGCGCGACCTGTATCCCGACGAGCTGGCGCAGATCGCCGGCCGCGCGGGGCGCCACCTCAACGACGGCAGCTTCGGCGCGCTGAACACGCTGCCGGAGCTGCCGCCGCGCGTCGTCTCCGCCATCGAGTCGCACCGCTTCCCCGCGGTGCGCAGCCTCATCTGGCGCAACTCCTCGCTCGACTTCTCCAGCCCGGAGGCCCTGCTGGACTCGCTGTCGCGTGCTCCGCGCGACAGCGCCTTCGTCCGGGTGGAGCGCGCGGATGACTTCGACGCGCTCAAGGGGCTGTCCGCCGTGCCCGCCATCCGCGAGCTCACTCCCGACAAGGCGTCCGTCGAGCTGTTGTGGCAGGTCTGCCAGATCCCCGACTTCCGCAAGGGCCTCTTCGGCCAGCACGTCGCGCTCCTGCGCGAGACGTTCCTCCAGCTCACCGCGGGGGACGGGAAGCTGGACCCCACGTGGCTGGGCCGGCAGGTGTCGCCGCTCGACGACGCGTCCGGGGACCTCCACACGCTGATGGACCGGCTCGCGGCCATCCGCATCTGGACGTACATCAGTCATCGTCCGGGCTGGCTGCACGACGCGGAGGACTGGCAGGAGCGCACGCGCCGCATCGAGGACGCGCTGGGCGACGCCCTGCATGAGCGGCTGGTGGAGCGCTTCGTCCAGCGGGCCGCGAGGAGGAGCGCGCGCCGCTTCGTGAGGGCCAGCGCGCTGCCGCAGGCCGGCTCGGACAGCCCCTTCGCCAAGCTGGGGCAGTTGCTGACGGAGGTGCCGGGCGCGGAAGGCGCGGTGATGACGGAGGAGCAGTTCGTCCAGCGCGTGGTGGACGCGACGCACGACGCCTTCGAGGTGGATCCGATGGGGCGCATCTCCTTCGAGTCGCAGCCGCTGGCCCGGCTGGTGCGAGGCCGCGACCGGCGCTCCCCGCAGCTCGCGTTGGCGGAGCCGGAGGTGTGGACGGGGGGCGCTCGGCAGCGGCTGGAGCGCCGGTTGGTGGCGCTGGCGAAGGACCTGGTGACGGAGGCCATGGGAGGCTTTCCCGCGGAGTCCTTCACGGGCGAGAGCCGCGCGCCGGCGATGCGAGGCGTGGCCTACCGGCTGGCGGAAGGGCTGGGCGTCATCTCCCAGGGCGAGGCGCGCGAGCAGTGGAAGCTCCTGGACGAGGAGTCGCGGGAGCGGCTGAAGGCGCAGGGCGTCCACGAGGGCCAGCGGTTCCTCTACGTCACCGGGGCCCTGTCGCCGCAGGCCCTGGAGCGGCGGGCCATGTTGACGGCGCTGTTCCAGCAGGCCCCGTGTCCGCAGGGCATCCCGCGGGAGCCCGCGTTGAACGTCGCGGCGCTGGGCGGCCGCAACGCGCGCGCCTTCGGCTACGAGGTCATCGGACCGGTGGCGCTGCGCATCGACATCGTGGAGCGGCTGGGGAGGGATT